>CAZSJB010000016.1:0-15159 GCA_964606625.1 uncultured Tepidisphaeraceae bacterium
TTCACAGTGTGCAGGCGGATTCGTGGGGATGATGCTCTCCAATGTTTATCGCCGATACCTCATGTGGTTCCGGCCGGCGATGGTCCAGACGGTTCGGTGGGCAGGAGATCCGCATAAGCCGGTTCTGTCGGGTGCTCAGCTGCACCCGCGCAAGTCGTTTGCGGTCTGGCAGGAGCGTGTCGGCCACAAAGCACTCCCCTGGCGAGAAGCGGAACTCGAAGCCGTCACTTCCCTGCGGCAGGCACTGCTGGATACGCTGCTCCGCAAAACCGAGGAAGCTGCCGCCCGCGCCAAGGATCAGTTCCTGGCGGTGCTGAGCCATGAACTGCGCACGCCATTAAGTCCCGTCCTCACCGCAGCCAGCGCCCTGGAGGGAGATGTGCAGCTCTCTCCAGAAGTGCGTGACCTGATGCGCGTGATCCGCCGCAATGTCGAACTGGAAACGCGTCTGATTGACGATCTGCTGGACCTGACCCGCATCAGTAAAGGCAAGTTGGTGCTGAACCGTGAAGTTCTCGACTTTCACACACTTATTGAACATACACTGGAAGTCTGTGAGCAGGATCTGCACGAGAAGGGCATACGGGTGAATGTCCTGATGCAGGCTGACGCACGCCATGTAAACGGAGATCCCGCGCGCCTGCAGCAGGTGCTGTGGAATATTCTCAAGAATGCCATCAAGTTCACGCCGCCCAATGGCAAGATCACGCTTCGCACGGATAATCCCTCGGCGGGGCATGTGCGGGTACAGATCATTGATACAGGGGCGGGGATCGATCTCCAGGCGCTGCCGGAGATTTTCAATGCATTTGAGCAGGGTGGTCGTCGCATCACCAGCCGCTATGGCGGCTTGGGCCTGGGGTTGGCGATCGCAAAAACGATGGTCGAGCTGCACAGTGGCCGTATCGAAGCCCACAGCGATGGCCCCGGCCATGGGGCGACATTCACGGTTGAGTTGCCGACGGCCAAGCCCGCCCGCCGCACCCCGGAAGTCACGCAGACGTCGCCCGCGGCAGCCTCCGGTGAGAAGATCAGTATCCTGCTGGTGGAAGATCACAGCGATACCGCGCGGGTCATGGCACGATTGCTGATGCAGTTCGGATATGACGTTCAGATCGCTCAGAACCTGGCAACCGCTCGCGCCGCAGCCCAAAGCCGCACCTTTGACGTGGTGATCAGCGATCTGGGCCTACCCGATGGCAGCGGCAATGATCTGATGCAGGAACTGCGTGACATGTACCAGATCAAAGGAATTGCCCTGACCGGCTGGGGGATGGAAGAGGATATTCGCCGTTCGAAAGAGGCGGGGTTTTCCCGTCATATTACCAAGCCCGTCGATTTCCAGTCCCTCCAGGCAGCGATTCGGGCAGTGGTGGGTTAACAGCAATGCGGTTTGTTGCGCCAAAGAGCTCATTGCTCCCGCAGCGGGGCATGCATCCGCAGCTGTGTTGGAAAGGGGGAATCGGGGTGACAGGATTCGAACCTGCGACTTCGTGCTCCCAAAGCACGCGCTCTACCAAGCTGAGCTACACCCCGGGATTTCGGGTTTGCGGATGTCAGGCTGAACAACCCCTGCCCCGCAGAGCGGAGGCATTGTAGCAGGCGAAGGGGCGGAGGGCTATCATCGGCGCGTATGTCTGATGCTTATGACCAAATGATCGACCAGCTAAGCCGTTGCCGCCGCGTTCTGCTGACCACACACGTCCGGCCAGACGGCGATGCCTTGGGGACAGCGGCAGCCATGCAGATGGGGCTGGCGCAGCGAAATATTGCTTCCGAAGTGTTGCTGCTCAGCCAACTGCCCCACAAGTATGGGTTTATCTTTACCGATTACACCATCCCTTTTCAGGTGGTTGAGCAGGGGTGGCCGGCGAGGCTGAACCTGGATGATTTTGATGCCTTACTGGTCGTGGATACCGGCACCTGGTCGCAACTTCCGGGATTGAAAGAGCGCATTCTTGCCTGGTCGCGTCCCAAGCTGGTGCTGGATCACCATCAGACCCAGGAGAACTGGGCCAGCCATAAACTGGTCGACCCCAAGGCGGCGGCAGCGGGCGAAATTGCCGCGCAACTGCTCAAGCGATGGGGAATTACGATCGATTCGCCGATTGCGACTGCTCTCTACCTGGCGATCGTGTCGGATACGGGGTGGTTTCATTTCTCCAACACGCAGCCGCGGACACTTCGGGTGGCTGCGGACTTGGTAGAAGCGGGAGTGGATACGGATCGCCTGTACCAGCGAATGTACTATAGCGAGCGGGCTGAGCGCATCCGCCTGCATACCCGGGCGCTGCAATCCCTGGAGCTGCTGGCGGAGGGGCGTCTCGCAGTGATGCGTTTAACGGCCCAGGATTTCGAGCAGACCGGTGCGAGTGTTGGCGATACCGAGAATGTTATCAATCAGCCGCTGGCGATCGAAACCGTGGAAGTGTCCATTTTGCTGGTTCGTTCGCCGTCGGATCCGGTGACACGGATCAGCTTCCGAAGCAAAGGGGGAATAGATGTTGCGCAGTTTGCCGAGCGGTTCGGGGGGGGCGGTCATGTCCGCGCAGCCGGCTGCAAGATCGATGCGCCGATGGAGCACGCCTATCAACAGCTTACCCAAGCCATGGTTCAGGCCCTTCAAAGCCAATAAAAAACCACGAGGTCACAACGCTATTTCAACGTGTGACTTCGTGGTTGGTCGAACCATTTCCGGTTAATCCGGATTATTGGGTGTCCACATCCACATTGATGTCCATTTCACCTTCCTGCAGGCCACCTGCGGGAAGGGCACGCTCATCCATGGTTTCATCGATGTCATGAATTGCCATCAGCAGTTTTCTGCCGACCAGGTTATAGGCTTCGGCTTCGGTTTCCGGCCATTGATCCGGGTTGGCATTGAGGGTTCGAATCATGGTGCTGACCCGGCTATGAAGCTGCTGACGTGTGATGTTATTGGGGAGGTCGATTTTCCAGCCGCCAGCTTCTTTAATCAGTGAAAGATGCAGCATCTTGCCGTCTTTGCCGGGGACGGCTGCGATGGCGACTGTTCGTTCTTCTTCAAGGTTGGCGTCGCTTTGTTCATCCTCGTTGATCATCGCACCGGCGGCGGCCCGTGGACCCTCTTCGCCAGTAAGCGACAGCGGCCAGTTGGCCATTGCCTGGCGTGAATCCTCAACTTCGCCGATCGCGACAGCCAGTCCGGCACCGAGGAATTTGTCGTCTTCGATGTCGAACTCATTGCCGTACTTGTTCTCCCAGTTTTGCAGAAAGATTTCGACCACGCTGTCGAGCTGCTCAGACTCCACATCTTCCAGGCGGCCGATGCGGTTGCGATCCTGATCGACGAAGCGCTCGACCATATCGCTGAAACCGCCCTTGGTGAAAGCGGCTTCGGTCATTTCCGTGAGGACTTCGCGGATATCATCGCGGGCGCCGCTGACATCGGCATCTTCCGCTGGACGAATACCCTGCGGGAATTGCACGGTTGCCATGCCGCCTTGCATGTCGGTGGACACCTCGGTGTCCCCGATCTGCACCTGGGCATCCATTTCCTGGGCGATGGCAATCCCGCTGAACGCCAGACCACCCACTACGCATGCACGCATCAGAATAGCGCGTGTATTCATTTGACTGCTCCTTTCGATAGAGGTCTAAAGACCCTGTTGTCTCCTGACACGCAGTTCCATGATCTGCGTCCAGCCATGGGGAGATGCAAACGGCGCACCGATCTGGAGCTTAAGTTGCGATTGGTACTGCAATGCGAAAAAGGGGCGACAGTTTGTCGGTAGTGGGCGGCGAAATCGGGGTGAAAACAATAAAATGGAGAGGATGAACGGAGAGTTTGATACTCGCCCCCCCGCGCGTGGGGGAGCCCTGTTACTGGTCATATTACTCCTGGGTGTGCTGGCAGGATTTTATCTTGCCAGAGAGCTGGGCGGTTATGGAACGCCCGCGGTCGAACCGCGGCTGGTGGTTCCGCGCGGGGACCTGGCGGAGGACGAAAAAGCGACGATCGAGCTATTCCGTGAGTCCAGCCCGTCGGTGGTCTTTATCACAACCTCGCAACGGCGGGTCGACTTCTGGACGCGCAACATCACTGAGATCCCGCGAGGAACGGGCAGTGGTTTTGTTTGGGACGATGCCGGACATATCGTGACCAATTACCACGTCGTGGAAGGCGCCAGCAGTGCGGAAGTCACCCTGGCCGACGGCAGTACCTATTCCGCTTCCATGGTGGGGGCCTCACCGAACGATGATCTGGCGGTCTTACGGATTAACGCACCCCCGGGAAAGTTGCGGCCCATTCCGCTGGGATCCAGCAGTGATCTACAGGTGGGGCAGAAAGTCTTTGCGATCGGCAATCCGTTTGGATTGGACCAGACGCTGACGACAGGCATCGTTTCGGCCTTAGGACGAACGATCCGGGCAGCCAACGGATTCCCGATCGACAACGTCATCCAGACCGATGCAGCCATCAATCCCGGTAACTCTGGTGGGCCGCTGCTGGACAGTGCCGGCCGGCTGGTGGGAATCAATACCGCGATTTACAGTCCGTCGGGGGCTTACGCGGGAATCGGATTTGCCGTACCGGCGGATACGGTCAATCGCGTGGTGCCACAGATCGTCCGGCAAGGCCGGGTCAGCCGGCCGCGCCTTGGGGTCGTGATTGATGACCGCTTTGGCCAGAGAATCACGCGAGAGCTGGGCGTGGAGGGGGTGCTGATCCTGGGGATTGATGAAAGCTCCCCGGCGGCCCGGGCCGGACTGCGCGGCACGCAGCGCCGCCGCGATGGCCGCATCATCCCCGGGGATGTGATCCAGAAAGTGGGCGAGGTCGAGGTCCGCACGGTCGAAGACCTGCTGCTGGCGCTTCAGAAGCATGAGATCGGCACCCAGGTGACCCTGACTATCTGGCGTGCTGGTAAGCTCCTGGAGGTGCCGGTGGAACTGGAAGCAGCGTTCGAATGAAAGGTGGTGGGAAATAATGAAGGATGAATGAAGTGAGGAAAGGCCTGACTTCATTCATCCTTCATATTTATGGGTTTGAGATCATTTGCCCGCATGCAGCAGGATGGCCGACATCAGGGCAGATGCTGTTTCCGGGGTATAACCAACGATCCCTGCCACTCGCTGGCCGACGAGACCGGCGCTCAGATCTTCGCGGCTGTAAATCACTCCCAGGCGATTCCCGATTTTCAATCCGCGCAGCCGGGGACCGTCGAGATTGCCCAGCATCTGCCGGGCTGCAGTGCGGTAACTGATGTTTTCGATCGGCTTGCCGCCGGGGCTGAAGACCGCGTGATCGGGGGGAATCAATTCCAGCTTGGATTCCGGGAACAGCTCAGCCAGCACCGCCTCTATGGAACTGGCGAAGGCGCTCGATCCGCCGGTGGCATCGACAACCAGCGTTCCGCCTCCTTCGATGAAGGCCTTGAGCGCGGTTTTCTGGTCGTCAGTCAACTGTAGCGGTTCGGTGCCGGTGAGATGGGCGATCTTAGCTTCAATAGGCTGGCCAAGCTGGACCGTGCTGAGAGTCAGCTCAACACGGTGCTGATTGTGCATGTAGTTGGCCAGGCGCACCCAGCCGCCCGGCTCGGGGTTCCAGTTCCCCGAATGCTCCAGGCGGGCGACTGCAATCTTCGATGAAGGTTTGATCTTGTCGTTCTTTTCAATCAGGTGGGTATCGCCGCGCTTGCGGGCGATATCGCGGTCGGTCGCGTAGAGGTAGAGATTGGCGATCATTTCCCACGCCGGTTCATTTCCACCCACTGCCAGCATCTGCCAGGCGCGGCCGGGGTCGCCCGTGGCAGCCAGCACCATCAACTCGCGGGCGCCATTATTCAAGCCCAGCAGTTGTGGCGGATTACGCCAGTTGCGCCGCTGGTAGTTGATCGTATGGATCGGATGATCATCCGGCAGAAGGCGAAACTCGTACTTGGGGAAAAGCTCCTGACCGAGTTGGCGGAAGGAACTGGCGAATGCCGATGATCCGCAGTCGGCATGGCCGAAAATCAGTCCACCCTGTTCTACGTACTCTTTCAGGATCTGCTTGTCTTCATCGCTTAACCGCAGTGCCTGATTTCCGGAGATATATAGGATGGGCGCATCATGCAGATCGCGGGCCTTGCCCCGGAGATTGACGATTTGCCAGTTGAGTTCGCGCTCAAAGGAGCGGCCGGCCCAGCGGGCGGCGTTGGCGACATCGCGGGTGCGGTTGTTCCAGGGGGCTGGCTTGTTCCCATCGAGGGTATACTCCAGCTTGTTCATCATGATCGGCGCGCCGCCGCGCGCCAGGAACAGTATGGCAAAACAGGTTGCCGGCAACTGGCCCACCGCGCTATGCGTGCCTTTTCGGAATGATCCGTTTTTCTCCTGGACCTGAAGCAGCCAGTTGGCTCCCTTTTCGTACCAGTCGATGTCGCCGAAATACTTCTGGCCGCTGGCGACACCAACGCGTTCGATGGCGTAAAGCGTGGCGAACGGAAAATCCCGTTCGTACTTCTCGTTTGTGGCGACCTTGTCGAAATTATCGATCAGCCATTTCATGCCCGCCTGAATGGCGATGTCCGAATTGGTGGGGCGGGAAGAGCGGCAATCCAAACCACGGGTGGCGTAGAGGTAATCTTGCGTGACATACAGCGACGCCACCCCGGCAGCGGTCATGCCCGCGGTTACCGGATACTTAGTTCGCTTGGGGTGCTGGTAGCTCCAGCCGCCGCTGGGATCGATATTCTGAAGCCATCCCGCTTCAACCATCTGCCAGTATCGCGCAGGCACCTCGTAACCCATCAGGGCAGCGGTCCAGACGCCGAGTACGCCGTATTGGCTGCGGCTGTGGCTGTATTCGGACGAGCGGCGTTCGATGCCGGCAACATAGTCGTAATGGCCTAGGGAGTCTCCCTCGGTTTTGATCGAATTGATCAGGATGCGGGCATCGCGGGCTACCAGTTGGCGGACTTCATTGGTGGGGGGCAGGTAGTACCAGACCTGCATGCGCAGAGCGACCGCATAAATGCCTCGGATATCAGCTTTCTTGAGGAAGTCGATGGCCCGGGCAAGTCGGGGGTCCTGGGGGCTCTCCCCGGCGGCCAGCAGGGCGTAGGTGGCAATGGCGGTTCGTCCGCCCCATTGTCCACCACCATGGGAGTTGAATGATGCCTTGGGGTCTGGCTGAGGGAGTGTCTCCCAGGTGCCCTGATCGTTCTGCTGCTGGTACAGCCATGCCTTGGCTCGGGCGAGTGCATTCTCGATTTCCTGGGGCGTAGCAGCCGACGCAGCCGGAAGGGCTACGAGAAAAGCGAGCAGAAATACGATCAATTGAGGAAAACGAGGCATACTCAATCTCCAAATGGAAGCAGCGCATGCAAGAACGCGTGCGCATTTGCTTTGCATTAGAGCTTTCTGTCAAACGAAACGGTCAGAAATCCAGGCCTCCGCGCAGTTGCGGGCGTTTTTTCTTCTTCGCCAGCGTCTCCGGAGCGGCTGTGGGGGACACCGGTGAAGGGGCGCTTCCGGCCTTGGCGCGTTTGATCGACAGACTCATGCGGCGGGCTTCGGGATCGATATCGAGAATCCGCAGTTCGACCCGCTGGCCGGGCTTGACGACATCGGACGCTGCCCGCACCCGCTGCTCAGCCAGTTCAGAGATATGAACCAGGCCCTCCAGGCCGGCTTCTATCTCTACGAAGGCGCCGAAATCGACCACGCGTGTGACGGTTCCCTCGACCACCTGATCGCGTGCATATTTGGCGCTCACGTCCGTCCAGGGATCGGGGCCCGCCTGTTTCATGCTGAACGACACTCGTCGGTTGGCTGGGTCGACCTGAAGCACTGCCACGCGAACGGTATCGCCTTCCTTCACGATGTCGGAAGGATGACGAATTCGCTGCCAGCTCATTTCGCTGACGGGTAGGAGGCCTTCCAGGCCTTCCTCGACTTCGAGGAACGCACCGAAGTTTTCCACCCGTGTGACACGGCCGGTCACCTGCGTGCCGGGCGCGTATTTGGTTTCGGCGTCTTGCCAGGGATCCTGGCCAAGTGCCTGCTTAAGCGACAGGCTGATCTTTCCGGTGTCCGGATCGATCTTGAGGATCTTCACATCCAGCACATCGCCGGTTTTTACAAACTCGTTGGCGTTCAGGCGGCCGCGGCGGAAGCTCATCTCCGACACGTGCAGCAAACCATCCACGCCCCCCAAGTCCACGAATGCGCCAAAATCCATCACATTGCGGACGACGCCGCGACGGACCTGACCTTCCGCCAGTTCTGCCAGGGTCTTTTGACGCTGTTCTTCCCGTTCACGTTCGAGAATGTTGCGGCGCGACAGAACAATGTTTCGCTTTTCGCGGTCGAACTGTGTAACCTCGGCAGTCATCCGCTGGCCGATAAACTGCGAGAAATCGGCAATGTGGTACAGATCCACCTGCCCAGCCGGCATAAACGCCCGCATCCCTTTGACTTCAAGCTCCAGACCGCCTTTGTTCACCCCGGTGACGGTGGCTTCGACGATCTGTCCGACGTTGAGATTCTCCCAGGACACATCCTGCCGCACCGCGCCCTTGCGGTTGCAGATCAGCATCCCTTCTGTCGGGTCGTAACGCTCGACCTCTACCTCGACTTCGTCGCCCACGCGGATGGTGTCGAATTGCTCCAGGGGAGCCAGTCCCTGCGCCTTTCCGCCGAAATCGAGATAGACCTCATCCTTGCCGATGCGAACGACCTTGCCGAGGCGCATGCCTTTCTGCTCCTGCTGCTGCGGAGCCGGGGTCTGCTGTTCCAGCAACTGATCAATGGACAGATCTCCCAGGGCCTGATCGATTTCGGCATCAAGCTTGGGGTCAACGTTGGGGCGAAATGTTTCTTTGTAGGGATCCTGGGTGTCGCTCATCAAACCACTCCGGCAGTCTTCCTGAAGCGCTCGGTCAAGAGCACGGGCTAACACCTGCATCATACCGCGATCAGCGATGCACGAACAGCGGCAGGACGAGGGATGTTGGCTGATTCAGGGATTATGGCAGATTGGCGGTGACGGCTGAGGTCAATGGACAGGAAGCATGGAGCTGGGATGTTCAGCAGGGGCGGAGAGATATGCTTGGATGGGTGCCCGTGAGGAGACAATGTGGGGGGCATCGTCCATGACTGCGGGAATGCGGACGATCTGCGGATTGACTGGTTTATGGGCGAGGGAATCCTCGATGAGACGGATGGCGTGGGCGAGCATTCTCGGCTGATCGATGCGGCCGGCGAGGATCTGCCGTTTCAAACGCTGGACATTGATACAGGTAATTGAGTCAAACGTGGCAATTCCCAGGTCCTGAGGAACATGAACATGGCGATTTCTGGCCAACCAGAGTTCCAAGCCGCGAAAGCTGAAAATGTCAGCACACATGACCGCATCCGGCCGGGGGACGCCCGCCATCAGCGCCTCAATCCGCTGGATCATCTCATCACTGGGACGCTGGGTAGCCGTGTAGGGCAGGCTGACCCAGCGGAAATCGTCTCCGGCTCCATGCTGTACAGCCAGATCGCGCGCAACCTTTCCATATTGCTGAATGGACGGGCTTGGCCGATCCGTGCTCAGCAGCGCGAACCGTCGCTTGTCCATCTCCCAAAGCCATTCGAATTGGGTGCGGACCACCGCTTCCACATCGGCCACCACGGCGCTGGCTCCGAGAAAACGCAGGTCGCGATTGTACGTTACGACAGTGGCGCCGCTGGAGGCCAGGGATTCGATCATTGCCAGATCCTGCGGACGCGCGTAGTACCAGATGACAGCACGGGGCAGCAGCCCATCGTGCTGCCACGGCCAAGAGGTGGAGTGGTTGATCTCCAGGTCGAGATGGACCACTTGCGGGGACCAGGCCGTGCCTTTCAGCAGGCTGTCCAGTGTCTCCATAAAACAAGCGACCTGCCTGGGTGGATTGTCGGGCGGAATAACGACGAGTAATGGGCGCATAGTGGGACTCTGCCTGTTCCTGTGTGATATCCATAACAGATTCAAGGGTGGCAAATGGTGTTGGAGAAAATGGCCGAGTAACAGGGCCAACATTCGATTTCCCCGTTTGCCCCAGCCTGATGAGCGGTAAGGATGACCACTATTATCCGGATTGCGCAGATTGACATGCGCGCCCTGCCGCGCGAATCCTCAGCCGATCGGGTATAACGCCGCCGTGTCTCTCGATGCTCTTCAACGCGTGCTGGCTGAACTGCCCCGAATGGGGCAACCGGTGAAGGTGCGCCCTTATCGGGAGGTGTGGCGGTTCGAATATGCCGGAAAGGGGTATTATCTGAAGTTTTATCCGCGACGGGGGGGACGGTTGAAGCGGATGTTTTTCGGCAGCCCGGCAATGCGGGAGTTTACGCGGCTACAGTGGCTACAGAAGGCGGGTGTGCCGGCGCCGCGGGCCGTGGCGGTGATGATGGGCTTTCGGATCGAAAACCGCACGGGAGATGCGGTGATTTTGCAGGCGATCGAGCCGGCGACTCCCTTGGCTGAAGTGGTGGATCAGGCCTTGTTGCAGGGGGAGCAGGTGCAAAATCACTATGGATTGCTGCGGCAGATACTGGGGATTCTCCAGCGGCTGCGCGATGCGGGATTGGGGCATCGCGATTTGCACCTGGGCAATTTCCTGCTCAAAGACGGGCAGGTTTACCTGCTGGATGCCTACGCTGTGCATCGGTGGGGGCTGGGACGGCGTGACCTGATGCGGCTGGCGCACAGTGCCGATCGGATCGCAACGCGCGCAGATCTCCAGCGGGCATGGGAGATCTTTGGCGATGGCCGCCGACGCATGCCTGAGATGAACACGATCCGCCAGAAGCTGGTACGAAAGTTTGTCAGCAAGACAACGCAGGAGAATGCTTACTTTGGCCGGATGGACGATGGGACGTGGTCGGGCAGTTATTACCGCTCATATCCCTCAGCCAAGCGATGGTCAGTGGTCAGCCGGCTGAAGGTGGGGGCGAAGGATTGGGAAGCTGCCTGGCCGGTGCTGCGTCAGCAGATTGAGCAGGATGAACTGCCTGTGATCAAGCGCACCGCCAGTGGCGATGTGCTCTGTGGTGAGGTGACGCTCGGTGGCCAAACCGTGCCGGTCATCATTAAACGGCCTCGGCGGAAGTATTGGCATCGCTGGCTGACGGATATTGGTCGCGGGGGGCGGGCCTGGCGGGCTTGGAGCAAGGCCTGGGGGCTGGTGGTGCGCGATATTCCCACTGCCTGGCCGATCGCCATGATGGAGCGGCGGCGGTTTGGTTATGCGGTCGATCAGTTGATCGTGTTTGAAAAGATCGATGGTCCCGTGCTGGCAGAGATGAATCTGGAGGCGCTGTCAGCCGACGCGCGCGAAATTCTGTTTCGACGATCCGGACATCTGCTGCGAAAGATGGAGCGGGATGGGTTGTTCCACTGGGATGCCAAAGCCTACAACTTCATGGTTCGGACAGATGAAAAGCTCGGCCCCCAGCCGATGCTGATCGACGTCGACGGCATCCGTACTTTCCAGTACACGCGCTTCGCCATGCACCGCCTGCTGCGAAGCATGCGCGACAATCCGCACTACACACCCGAAGATTCAAAAGCCCTCTGCCTGGGGTATGCGCCGACTGCCCGGTTGGTGAAGGAGGATGCCAATCTTCCCAATGGCGAGACTGTTTAGGAGAGTGGCTTGCGGTGCTGTCGTGTCTGATTCAAGGGGTGACATATCAAGATTGCCACCTGCATCACGGTAAATTTGGAGTACTTCCTGTGGTGTCAAGATATCTGGTTGCTCACTCATGACAAAAGAAAACCCGGTCGAAGGACCGGGTTCGGTTACATTGAAAAGAAGTGGTTGGGGGACACACAGATTACTTATGAATCCCAGCGCACTTTGTCATTGTCAGGTATGACTGGTGGGGGCTGGGCATCAGTTAATCCGACCGAACCGCACATCCATGATGAAATCGGCGGCGTTGGGACTCATGGAGTTGGCTCGCAGCCGGGTCCAGACATTGGGCGCCAGGCGGGCATCGCGCCAGTTGGTTTCACTGAGGGTGTTATTGTTTTCGTCAAGCCACAATACGCGGTACTCGATGTTGAGCTGCTGATCGGTCGTGGCACGGGCCGGAACTTCGACATACAGGATGCCAGTACGCGGATCACGCGAGAGGATCGGTTCGCCGAAGGCGGTGCGAACACGCAAGGCCTTTTCGGTCGGGTTGATCTGGTCCGGCCAGTACGGGTCATGCCGCGCTTGCACCGGCGGAGGAACCGACTGGCAGCCGAGCATTGCGCCAAGCAGAATCAGGGGGATCAGGTATCGCATGATGGTCCTCAAATTATGGGCCTGGGGTTGAGCAATTCACGGATGGCATTTACTCCACAGCTTGAGGCGGAGGAGGTGCTGACCAGGTACTGATCATATCGTCCATCAGCTTGCGCGCCAGAAAACGCGTGTATTTGTTGATGGTGGTCTTCTCTAGCGGAGGCGGCATGTCGACCATGGCCCGGCCGATTGACTGCCCACCCTGGATGTTGAACGCTTCCACGATCAGCCGCAGATGCATGCCTTCGGGTGTCTGGCGGGTGGCACGGGCCTCCGCTTGTACGAGACCATCCGTGTCGAGCTGCTGGGCGATTTCACGCAGCACCTGCGGGCGACCTTGTTCCAGTGCTTGTACCTGTTCCTCGGTCAGGGCTTTGCGCACCATCCAGGGAGACATGATCACCGTGTTGCCGTTGGCTGCCAGCACGTCGGTCATCTGTGTTTCAATTGCATCGTAATCGATGCGGCGTGCTGCCAGCTCGTCGTACTCGCCCGGGCGCAGGTACACTTCGGTAGTTTCGCGATATTCGCCCGGACCGGTGGTTTCAAAACGATCCACCCGCTCGCGGCGGTTGTCACGCCAGCGGTCTTCGTAGATCGTCTCATCTCGACGCTCGACGCTTACGCCCGTGGTTGCGGTGCGGGATCGTTCGACAGAGACGACGGGTTCATGGGAGACGGTCGTTAGGATCTGACCTTCCAGCGTACGGTTGACAAACACAGTGATGCGGGGCCGGCCAACGGCGTTGTAGGCGTCGATGAACGCCCGCTGTTCGGGGGGACGCTCAACGATGATGGGGACATCGTTATACAGGCGATCCTGCTGGGGATAGTAGACTTCCTCGACCGGTCGCACCGGGTCAACGGCGCGCTGGCCGGACCCCGGCGGAGGGGCTGAGACACGCGGCGGCGGGGGGGCAGGGGTGGCACAGCCGCCCAGGCCGGCTGCCAGCAAGATTCCAACGACGGCGGCTGCAGTTTTTTGAGTCACGAGATAGCCTCCTGTCATGTTGAGTCAACCGTCCGGTCGATTAGACACCAGATGTCGGCCGGGGTTTGGCCGCAAGATTTGAAACTGACCCTTGGGCGCTGGCTGTGTCTTGATGGGTAAGGCTAGGGCGACTCCCGGGCGTGTCAAGTCGAGACGGGTCGGGTATCGTAGGAATCCCTGGTGGCAGTTCATACCATTTGATAGATGCCCCTTGGGCCAGCAAATCCGCGATCTGGAAAAAAGGAGCACATGATGATTGTACGAAGCAAATGGGCAGTGATTATGGGGATGGCGGGATTGATGCTCGGGTGCCATTCCGACCGTCCGCATGATTACGGTCAGATGCGGCCGCCGGTGGGCGATCTGGATCGTCGCGATCGTGGCCTGCAAAGCCGGGATGTCGTCGAGGCATCGGATCGGGTGGCTGAAGAAATTCTTGCCTTGCCGGACTTCAACCGCTCCACGCGCCAGACGATCGTGGTAACGGATGTTGAGAACGACACGACCAATCCTTACTTCAATTACGACATTTTCATTCGCCGCCTGAGCACCAACCTTGCGCGGCATGGCCGGGATCGCGTGATGCTGCTGGATCGTAAGCAGCGAATTGCGCGGGCTCGCGCAGCCGAGATCGAAGGCGTTGAAGATCCCTTTGGCCAGGGAGATGGTGGGAGTTCGGTTCCTTCGACCAGCATTCAGCCGGAATGGGAATTGTGGGGTCGGTTCACCAATCTGCCCAACCGTGGCACGGACTATTACTTTGCTGAGTTTGTCCTGACGAACCTGCGTACGCGCGAAACGATCCCGATCGCCTTCGAAACACGCGTGGGACGCTGAAAATTCAGGGTCACAGGTGAACTCCGATAAACACAGATGGCTGCGCGTTGTGAATAAGCCATTCCCTGCATCATCGATCATGCATCAGCGCCATGTGATGCGCTCGCTCCTGATGCTCCTTCTGGTATGCCTCCTGGTGGTGGTCGGCGCTGGCTGCGCGTCGGCGACGGCGGTGGGGTTCAATCCCGGGCTGGATGGGGTGGACCTCCAGAAGATGACCGACGCAATGGCTGAGAGCATCGCCCGTGACCCACAGGTTCAGGCGGCGATCGCAGAACAGGGGCCGATGCGGGTGGTATTGCTGCCGGTGGAGAACTACATGACCGGCGAGGTGCTGCCCGCGGGACAACGTCATGCGTTTGTGGCGCGGGTGCGAAGCCTGCTGGCAAAGCAGGCACCGGGACAGTTTATCTGGATCGCCAATCGCGATGCCTATCACTACGCACGTCGGATGGAACTTGAAGGGGTTGATCCCGGCCCGGATCCCGATGCCATGCAACCTCGATACGCGTTGACGGCGCGTTTTGACTCGCTGACCAATGTTGATCCCCGCGTGCGGAGCAGCAGCTATCTGTGTGCCTATGAACTGATAGACCTGGAGAACCGTGAAGTCCTGTGGCAGGACCATTACGAGTTGAAGAAAACAGCCGTGCGAGGATTCCTGGATTAGCAGGCCGCGGGCGGTGAGTGCATTTTGATGATGAATCGGCAACGCACTGATGACGTGCAGCGGAGGACGCCGAAAAGGGCGTCTCGTTCGCGCTTGCGCGCCTGGTTCGGCTGGCTGATTATCATCAGCGGTGGCCTGTTTTTGGCGGGGTGCGGTCCTACGAAGCAGGAGCAGGCAGCCCAGAGAGCAGTCAATGATTACTTCCTCGGGAACTATCAATCCGCACGGCGGGTTTTGAGTGAACTGGCCCAAGAGCCGGATGAGAACTTTGCGCTCAACAATGCCCGTCTGGGATCGGCTGCTTTGATTGAATATCACCTGGAGGAAGCGGAAGCGGCGATGGACGCGATCATGGATGGTGTTTCCACCCA
>CAZSJB010000017.1:0-11236 GCA_964606625.1 uncultured Tepidisphaeraceae bacterium
CGGCAGATCATGTCGACGTAATCGTGGAACAGCGGCCGCTGGGGATGGCGAGCCACCTGCACCGTCTCCCAGGCGCTCAGATTGTCGTAGGTCTTGCGCAGCAGGGCAGTGTAGTTGTTGCGGAGCTCGCGCAGTTCGCCCGTGTAGTCGACCTGCTTCTGGAGCTGGAGGGCTTCCAGTTCGCGGATCTGCTGCTCGAGTTTGGCCAGGGGTTTTTCAAATTCCAGCACATGGCGCAACCCCGCAGGGTTGGCATCGCCGGGAATGGATTTTTCGGTAGTTGGTTCAGCGACGAGTGTGTCGGCCATGGTGGTTGTATCAGTTTCCGGCGATTGAGCCGGGCTGCCCTCTGCGTTGGGTCCCTTGGATGGTGGCGGGGGCTTGGTTGGCCCTACGCCCCATAATTCCCATCGTAAGCAATAGCGTAGGAGGAATGGGACCGGGGTTCAAGGTTGTTTCGATTGACAGCCGCCTGCGACTGGTCCACGATTACCGCGAGCAATCGGCTGGGCTGACGCTAACAACAGTTATCGGACCATGATTTCAAAGCGCTTGAGCATCCTCGGAGTAGGCCTATTGGGAGGATCCATTGGCCTGGCCGTTCGATCTACTCTAAGTGATTGCATTGTATGCGGTTACGGACATAGGCCCTCCACGCTGCAAAAGGCACAGCAAATGGGGGCGATAGACGAAGCATACGCCGATGCAGCCTCTGCGGTTCGCGGGGCGGATCTGGTAATTCTCTGCACCCCGGTGGGACTTTTTGAGGAGCTCTTGCGGCAAATTGCCCCAGCGCTTCAGCCCGGTGCTATCGTTACCGATGTAGGCAGCACCAAGCGTTCTGTTGTGCAGGCGGGGGAAACCCTGCTGCCCAAAGAGGTGTATTTCGTCGGATCGCACCCCATGGCGGGCAGTGAAAAGCGAGGAGTGGAGTTTGCCCGGACGGATCTGCTCCGCGGTGCCATGTGCATCCTCACCCCCACGGAGCGAACCAATGCCCAGGCCCTGGCCAAGGTTCGGGCGTTCTGGGAAGCATTGGAGATGCGCATCCATGAGATGTCGCCTGCCCATCATGATCAACGGCTGGCGGATGTATCACATCTGCCGCACGCGGTCGCAGCCGCCTTGGTGCTGATGCAGGATGAGGCGTCGTTGCAACTGGCTGGCAAGGGATTTCTGGATACCACCCGCATTGCCGGGGGCGATGGGGCGCTGTGGCGTGACATCTTTCTCGATAATCGTGACAACATGCGCCAAAGCCTCACCCGGATGCGCGACTGTATGAATCGCCTGCTGGATCTGCTCGATGCCCAGGACGGCCAGGCGATTGCCGAATGGCTGAACGCCGCCGCCCGCCGCCGCGAAGAACTCCTCGAGCGCAAATTGCGTGAGATGGAGTAAATGTTCCTGGCTATCCGTTACCTGGTCACTTGCAGGTGGCTGAGGAGGGAACGGGCTTTCCTTCAACCACGGGTATACATACGAATTGCGGTGAGTAACAATCAACTGCGCTATGCCCACCCTTCCGATGCATGCTCATCCGGTGGATGCCTTTGCCTGGCAGGGTGTGTTTGTGCCGGGGGGATATGAGTGGTGGCGGTTTGAAGTCTGGGAGCCTGCCCAGGGTTGGCAGATTATCCTTATCTTCTTTGATGGCTGGCCTTTTGATCAGAGGTATGTGCGAGCGTATGCGCGCTATCGCCGAAGACCTACGCGCATTACGCCGCCGTTTCCGAAAGACTGGCGGGGTATTCACGCAGCCGTTTATCGCGGGGCACAGGCTGAGCATCGCGCGACTGTCTTCGCGCCACCTGGTCCATTGATTGTCACCGCTGATCCCGCTCGTATCGCGATCGGCCCGGGCTTCATGGCGGTTCAGTCGAACGGATCCATCACCCTGCGAATAGATCCCACGGATCAACTGCCCGCGATTCGCTTGCAGTTTGAGACTCCCCATGCGTTGCCCGCTCCGGCATTGTCCGCGTCCGATGGCCCGCATGTCTGGATCGCATCACCCTGTCGCTATTCCGTGGAAGGGGTCCTTGGGGAGTTTCCTTTTGCAGGTACAGGTGTCTGGGAGCATGCCTGGGGAAGACTTCCAGTCCCATCGGTGCTGCAGCGAGGGATGTCATCATTTCCTGACACTGCTGCAATTGACATCCGCCAGGTGTGATATACTGTAATCCACATCACTTACCGGGAGACAATCCAATGACGACAATGGCGGCTGGTGAAACGCAAGCGGCCCAGGGACTCGATGCGTCCGTGCCCAATCCTCAGCGAATTATGGAAATGGCATGGGCCTTTGCAGCTCCATTAATGCTGGAAGCCGCCATCAAGAACCGTGTTTTTGATGTGCTGGATGAAGGTCCGAAGGACCTGGCGGGCCTGGCTGCTGCGACAGAGGCCTCGCAGCGGGGGTTGCGGGCGCTGTGCGATGCGCTGGTGGGGTTCGATTTCCTTACGCGCGACGACAACGGCTATTATGCGCTCACCGCCGAAAGCGCTACCTTTCTTGTCAGCACCAAGCCGACCTTCCAGGGATTCCTGCTCAGGCACATCAGCACCCAGCTCATTCCGAACTGGCTGGGATTGAAAGATCGTGTTCGCACTGGCCAGCCGGCGGCACGCGTCAATGAGGAGGCGGATGGCGCGCCATTTTTCAGCGCGTTTGTCGCTGATCTTTATCCCATGAGCGCCCCGGCTGCCAACGGGCTGGCTGAGGCATTGGATATCCCGGCTGCCTCTGCGCCGTTGCATGTCCTGGACATCGCAGCCGGGTCCGGCGTATGGGGCATTACGCTCGCAAAACACTCGCCCCAGGTGCATGTCACAGCCGTCGATTGGCCGGGGGTTTTGCCGATTACCCGCAGCTTTGCCGAGCGGGAAGGCGTTACTCCGCGTCTGACGACCCTCGAGGGCGACATTCTCGAGGTCGATCTGCCAGCCGGTCATTTCCACATTGCCACGCTGGGTCACATTCTTCACAGCGAAGGCGAAGCCCGCTCGCGCAAGCTTCTGCAGCGCATGTTTGATGCCCTGGTATCCGGCGGAACAATCGCCATTGCCGAGTTCGTTGTGGATGACGATCGTCGTGGGCCGGTGGGGCCGTTGATCTTCGCACTGAACATGCTGGTCAATACCGAGCAGGGCGATGCGTTCACCTTTGCGGAGATGTCGAACTGGCTGACGGATTGCGGATTCGTGAATCCGCGGCAACTCCCTGCTCCAGGGCCGTCACCGCTGATTCTTGCGACCAAGCCATGAATCTTCCCGCTCAGACGGCGGCAGGCAACAAATGCCGGCCATCTGCCGTATGATTAGGGTTGTCATGGACGGTCGTTCCGAACGCATTCAGAGACTGGCAGAGAAGGCAAAAACCTTGCCGCGCGCCCCCGGTGTCTACCTGATGAAAGATGACAAGGGGCGGGTGATTTACATTGGCAAAAGCGCGTCGCTGCGCGACCGCGTCGGCTCTTACTTTCAGGCTTCCACGAAGCTGGAACACAAGAAATCGGGCTTGCTGGATCATGTTGTGGATTTTGACGTGGTTCAGACCGATTCCGAGGTCGAAGCGCTCCTTGCGGAGAATCGCCTGATCAAGGATATCCAGCCGAAGTACAACGCCCGTCTGCTGGATGACAAAACCTTCCCGTACGTGATGATCACGACCGACGAGGATTTTCCCGGCGTGTACATCACGCGCGAGCCGCGCACGAAGGGGGTAAAACTGTTCGGACCCTTCACCAGTGTTTATGCGCTCAAGGAAGCGATCACGCTGCTGCAGAAGGCGTTCAAGTTTCGCACCTGTACGCTGGATATCCGCGAAGGGGATGACAAGCGGCGGTTTTTCCGACCGTGCCTGCTTTACCCGATCAAGCAATGCACAGCGCCGTGCGCAGCCAAGATCGACAAGAAGACATACCGCGAAGACATCTTTCGGCTGGTCCGGTTTCTCGAAGGAGATAAGGCATCGACCATCGCCGAGATGGAAAAGGAGATGCTCAAAGCCTCCAAAGCGCTGGATTTTGAACGGGCTGCCCGTCTGCGGGATGAGATCAAGGCCCTGCGGGGCCTTGGCGCGCGAGCGGGGAAGGGTGAGCAGGAGTTCTGGCAGCCTGAGGCGTTCATCACCAATCCGCAGGAAGGTGTACAACGGCTGCAAGAAGCCATTGGTATCGACACCCCGCCGCGCATTATCGAGGGAATTGATATCGCCCATCTGCACGGGGACGAGATGGTCGGCAGTAAGGTCTGCTTCATTGATGGCGTGCCGTTCAAGGATGGGTATCGCCGTTACAAGATCAAGCATGGGCAGGGGAACAACGATTACCTGTCGATTCAGGAGGTCGTTTCACGGCGCTACCGTGAAGCGGCTGAGGGGAATGAACTGTATCCTGATGTGATCCTGATCGATGGCGGGCTGGGACAATTGCATGCAGCGCTGGACGTGTTCAAGACCATGAACGTCAAGCCGCCCATGGTCATCAGCCTGGCCAAGAAGGAAGAACTCATCTACATACAAGCCAAGGCCGAACCGATCCGCCTGCCGCGGAATCATGCCGGCTTGCGGCTACTACAGTACATTCGGGACGAAGCTCACCGCTTCGCGCAGCACTACCACCATATCCTCCGTCGCAAAGCCCAGCTTGAGGAAGACATCAAGCTGGGCCGCCGTCCGCCACGTACGAAAAAGCCGCGGAAAGACCCGGGTTCTTAAACGGGTGGTGCGATGGGATATAAGCATTGGTCCCCATGAGGCTTACAAACGGGGCGTTTTGCCATTGACGCATCTATTCGGTGAAACTGTTCGGTTTTTCAGAAGACTGGCGCCACTTGTTCAGGCGGGCAAAACGGCAGTACGCTGAAAACGTGTGCGGACATAGCATGCCAGGTTCCTGCACCGGATAAATCCTTGGCCAAGAGGGTTGCTTTGCCGGGCGTTGATTGGGATGCTGAACAAAGACGCTGGCATGGGGCGGGCCGGCAGGTGGAGCGGCTGGATGACGATGGAAGCCCGGACATCAGGAGCCTATCACAGGGCGTTGCTGCTGTTGCAACACAATCGCCCCAGGGAAGCTGAGCGTGAATTGCGGCAGGTGCTGGCAGTCGATCCTGGACATGCCATGGCTCATGCCATGCTCAGCCAATGCCTCGTTGAGCAGGAATGCTATGACGAGGCAGAGCATCACGCCGCCCAGGCCATTCTCTCTGCGCCGGATGAAGCGATGGCGCACTATGCGATGTCGCTGGTACTGTTCGCTCGGAACCGGTACGAGGAAGCTGGACGCGCGATTGCCGAGGCGATCCGGCTGGACCCATCGGATGCGGATCTGTATGCAATGCAGGCGCAGGTGTGGATCCAGCAGCGGCGGTGGCGTGAGGCGTTATCGGCAGCCGAGCAGGGGTTGGCCTTGGAGGCTGAGCACGTCGGCTGTACGAACCTGCGGGCAATGGCACTGGTTCAACTTGGCGAACGGGAAGAAGCAGGGCAGACAATAGACGCAGCCCTGCGGAAGGATCCGGAAAACGCGCTATCCCATGCCAACCTGGGGTGGACCCTGCTGCATCAGGACAAGCCGGTCAAGGCGATGGAGCATTTTCGTGAAGCGCTGCGCCTTGATCCGACCAGCGAATGGGCGCGGGCCGGCATTGTCGAAGCCCTGAAGGCAAAGCATCTGATCTATCGGTTAATGCTGCGCTATTTCCTGATGATGAGCCGCTTGAGTTCGGGGGTGCAATGGGGGATCATCATCGGGCTATGGATATTGTCACGGATTGTGCAGGGGGTGGCCGCCCGCAATCCCCAGGCTGCGCCTTACCTACATCCGATCATCTATCTGTATGTGGTGTTTGTGCTGATGACATGGTTGTCGCCGCACCTGTTCAACCTGATGCTGCGATTGAACAAGTTTGGGCGTCATGCGCTGTCGGCTGAGCAGCGGCAGGCGTCCAATGTCCTGGGCGGGATGATCGTGGGGGCGGGGGGGCTGTTCGGCGTGGCGTGGTGGGTGCAGGATGCAGCCCTGTTTGTGTTTGCCATGGCAGCGATTGGATTGATGCTGCCGATCGCGGGAGCCTACCATGCGCCGGCGGGCTGGCCACGGCAACTGATGTTCGGTTTGACGGCGCTTCTGGCTGCTGCGGCGACTGCGGCGATGGCGGTGGGATATGGCCTGGGGATGGAGGGAATGACCGCCAACCCGGTGTGGATGGGCTTGATGGCGATCTTTGCCGTAGGGGTGATCGGCGCCCAGATTCTGGCCAATATCCTTGGTGCCCGCGTTATCGCCCGATGATCAGCCATATCACTCTGCGAATATTGCGTGTAAATTGCCGCCTCTATGTCACTCACAGGACCTGATTTTCGACTTGATGGTCGGTGCGCCCTGATTACCGGAGCCGGGCGCGGTATTGGACTGGCAATTGCGCGGGCATTGGCGGCGCATGGGGCCGCCGTGGCGATCCAGGATATCGATGAACAGACCGCCGAGAAGGAGGCCGCCGCAATCCGCCAAGCCGGCGGAAAGGCCGTTGCGCTGGGAGGCGACGTCACAGATATAACCTTGCCCCAGCGGCTGGTGCCACAGGCGGTATCCATGCTTGGGGGGCTGCACATTCTTGTAAACAATGCAGCCATCCAGAAGCATACCCACTGGCGGGAGGTCTCAGCCGAAGAGTTCGAACTGCAACTGCGCGCGAACCTGACGGTGCCGATGCTGCTGTGTCAGCAGGCTGTGCCGATCTTCATCGACCAGCGATTCGGCAGGATTATCAATATTGGTTCGATCCAGCAGCTCAATGGCAATCCGCGCATGCTGAGCTATTCCATCGGCAAGTCCGCCCTGGTGACCATGACCAAGGCCTTGGCGCGCGATCTGGCTGCGCACCAGATTACAGTCAACCTGATCGCACCGGGCTATGTCGCGGGGACCCTGCGGAACATCAGGGATTTTTCATCAGAAGAAGACAAGATCGAAAAGGGCAAGCGCCTCCCGCTGGGACGTGTAGGTGAACCGGAAGACCATGCGGGCACGGCGGTGCTGCTGTGCAGCCCGGCTGGGGCGTACATCACCGGGCAGTCGATCTTTGTTGACGGCGGACTATCCGCAGGACGGAGTTAGCTGATGGCATCAAGCAATTCTTCCCGCCGACCGGCGGCGGTTGCGCCGTTTGTGAAGCTGGCGGATCCCGAGAGATATGTGGCGTGCAACTGGAACCTCACAGCCGACGCGCCCGCCCGCGCGCATTGGATCTCGTTCTTCAAACGCCACATCAACACGATTCTCAGCCTGGGCGTTGAGGCAGCGCTCGCGCGAGGCGAGGAGGAGGCGTCCGCCAATCGCCGGGCCGATAACTGTCGAACCGAGTTCTATGAACGATTCGACGCCTACGCAGCCGATCCAGCTTCCCATGGAACCGTGACCATCCTGACGCTGGATGAATGGCGTGATCATCTCCTGCGCAAGTATAGTTTTGTCGATGCATTCATCGATCTCAAAGCACGGGAGAATGCCAAAACCCTGCCTCTGCTGCCGCAAGTGTGTCGTCAGATCGATGTACTACCCACTTTGCAGGAGCAATTGCGAGCGGTAATCGAAGGTGTTTTTGCGGGAAATATCTTCGATATGGGGGCTGAAGCCACTGCCACGCGGTTCCTGGGACAGAGCGTGGATTTTGCAGCCGTCCGGAAGGAGCTGCCGGATCGTCCCTGGTGCATCGATGATTACGATGTCTTGGAGAAACGCATCCTCGAAGGGCCGCCGCATCATAAGTGTGTCTTTTTCATCGACAACGCCGGGAGTGATTTTCTGCTGGGGGCGCTGCCAATGATGCGGTGGCTGGCCCAGCGCGGAACGAAGATCGTGCTGGCGGCCAACGAGCATCCGACCCTCAATGACATGACGATTCATGACATCGAGGAGTGGTGGCCGCGCATCCTGCAAACCGAGCCCTCCTTGGCTGATCTGCCGATTGAGCGCGTTAGTACGGGTACCGGCGAGCCGCTGATCGATCTGTCGGCTGTGTCACACGAACTGAATGCCGCATCTGCGGATGCCGATCTGGTGATCCTCGAAGGCATGGGGCGCGGGATTGAAAGCAACCTGGATGCGCATTTCACTTGCGAAGCGATCAACATCGCGATGATTAAAGATCCCGCTGTGGCCGGCCGCGTGGGCGGCAAGGTTTACGACGTCGTCCTCCGCTACCGATAGCGTGGGTTATCCCGCCGATTGCCGCAGGCGGCGATTGCCTGAGTGGCCATGGTTCAATGCCGGAAGTGCCGCTGGCCGGTCAGGACCATCACGGCGCCGCGCTGGTCAGCCAGATCGATCGACTCCTGGTCTTTGACGCTGCCACCGGGATGGATGATCGCGGTAATGCCGGCATCGAGCAGCTTTTCGGGACCATCGGGGAAGGGGAAGAAAGCATCCGACGCCGCGACTGCGCCTTTGGCACGCTCGCCCGCCTTGGCAACGGCGATTCCAGCAGCCCCGACACGATCCACCTGGCCGCCGCCGATGCCCACGACCATGTTGTCCTTCGCCAGCACGATGGCGTTGCTCTTGACGTGCTTGCAGGCCAGCCAGGCGATCTTGAGATCCGCCAGTTGCTGGGCGGTCGGCTTGCGCTTGGTCACAACCCGGAGGCTCTGCTCGTCGAAGCCGAGCAGGTCGCGCTGCTGGGCGAGGAATCCGCCGGTGATCTTGTGCATGTGCAGTTCCTGGCGGTCAGCTTGATCAATCGTCTGGATCGGGCCAACTTCGAGCAGGCGTACGTTCTTCCAGCGGGAACGCAGCAGGTCCAGTGCATCGCGGTCATAAGACGGCGCGACGACCACTTCCAGTAGCTTGTCGATGGAGGTGATCGCCTGGGCCGTCGCCAGATCGATCGGTTTGTTGAGCGCGACGATGCCGCCGAAGGCAGCCAGCGGATCGCCCTCAAATGCTCTCTTGAAGGCCGTCGGCAGATCGTCGGCGGTTGCATAGCCGCAGGGAGTTGCGTGCTTGACGATGCAGACAGTTGGCGTATCCAGCTCCTTGACCGCGTTGAGGGCTGCATCTGCATCCAGCAGGTTGATGTAGCTCAACTCCTTGCCGTGCAGTTGCGTCGCGTAGGCGACCGAAGCCTCGGCTGGACGCCGCGTCACGAGCAATGCGGCTTTTTGATGGGGGTTCTCGCCGTAGCGCAGGTCCATCTGCTTGTTCAGGTGGATCACCATCGCGCCGCTGTCCACGCCGCCGCTGCTGGCCAGGTAATTGGCGATCATCGAGTCATAGTGGGCGGTATGGGCAAAAGCGCGCTGCGCCTGCTTGATGCGCAGGGACCGGGGGGTCTGTCCCTGGTTCTTGCGCAACTCAATCAGCACCTCGTCATACTGGTGCGGGGCGGTTACCACCGTGACAAACGCATGGTTTTTAGCTGCCGAGCGGATCATGCTTGGGCCGCCGATGTCAATATTTTCGATTGCCTCTTCAAATTCGACGCCGGGCTTGGCGATTGTTTGCTCAAAGGGGTAGAGGTTGATGCAGACCAGGTCGATCGGCTGGATGCCATGTTCGTTCATGGCACGAACATGCTCGCGGTTATCGCGGAGGGCCAGCAGGGCCCCGTGAATCTTGGGATGCAGCGTCTTGACGCGTCCATCCATCATTTCGGGAAATCCGGTAACCTCGGAAACATCAGTGACTTCCAGCCCCAGGTCGCGCAGAAACTTGGCTGTGCCGCCGGTGCTTATCAGTTCAATACCAAACTCCTCCACAAGAGCCCGGGCAAAGTGATCCAGACCGGTTTTATCGGAGACACTGATCAAAGCACGTTGAACACGAACCAAATCGAGCATGTTGCGTAAACCTCTGTTGCGAAAGAGCAACAGGATACGTCAATCCGTGACGTCCGCCAAATGTGCGGAGCCGAGTCGAAAAGAAATGGAAAAACTCCGGCTGGATTTATTAACCTTCTGATCGCATTGGCAGGCCGTCAATGCTAAGCTGTACGAGTCCGTAGGGGGATGACGGATGAATTATCGACACATGTGTGACGATATGCGGGTTTACGATGCCAGACAACGCGGTAGGCGGGCAGGCTCATGCGCTGCCGGTGGGGTCACCTTGATCGAGCTGGTCATCGTCATGGGGATCATCCTGATGGTCGTCGGAATGCTGGTCATGATGACCAGCCGGGTGCGGGCTTCGGCGCAATCCACCACCTGCCTGAGCAATCTCCGTCAGATCGGCCAGGCTTTCCTGACCTATGCCACCAATCATGGGGGACGTCTGCCCGATCCGCTCGCTGCCGGTCAGCCATGGGAAATGGCCTTGGCACCGATCCTCGGTACGGACAATGTGTTTGTCTGTCCCGCCGACGGTGAAATCCAGGCCATGCTGGGCAGCAGCTATGACTGGCGCGATACCGGCGATCCTTCCACAACTCTTGCCGGCCGCATGATTCACACGATTACGCGCAACGATCTTGTGGTGGCGTTTGATTCCCTGCCCGGCTGGCATGCTGAGGGGAAGATGAATGCCATCATGTGGGGGGGAGACGCGCGGATCATGGACGTGCGGGAGTGTCTTGCTGATGTGATGGCGCCGGTGCAGCTCAAACAGAATGTATCTCACAAGAACAATACCGGCCATCTGAATCGGTCGAACCAGTTGTTGCCGTAACTAACCCGGAATTGATCATGAGAATACTGCTGGCTGAGGATAATCCGGTCCTGTCCCGATCTGTTTCGCAGGGGCTTCGCGATGAGGGATATGCGGTCGATGTCAGCGAGAACGGGGTGGAAGCTGCCTACCTTGCCAAATCCAATTCCTATGACTGCATCATTCTGGATCTGGGACTGCCGGGACGGGATGGCTTGGAGGTTCTCCAGGAGTTGCGGTCCAGCCGCAGCGATGTGCCGGTGCTCTGCCTGACGGCCCGCGATGCCGAGGAGGATCGCGTACGAGGTCTGGACCTGGGGGCAGATGATTATGTCGTCAAGCCGTTTAGTTGGGCGGAATTGGTGGCACGGGTGCGGGCGCTGATTCGCCGGCGACACGGTGTGGGTACATCGGTGATCCAGGTAGGCGACCTGGAGCTGGACACGGCGGCGCGCGTGGTGCGGCGCGGGGGTGTGGAGATTGAGCTAAGTGCACGGGAATACGCGCTGCTGCGCTATCTGGCAATTCGCGCAGGCGAGGTCGTGACGCGCACGGATGTCTGGGAACATCTCTACGATCAGAATGAC
>CAZSJB010000017.1:11246-14901 GCA_964606625.1 uncultured Tepidisphaeraceae bacterium
AATGACCAGACCAGCAGCAATGTGGTGGATGTGTACATCGGATATCTGCGGAACAAGATCGAACGTCCCTTTCCGGATCGTCCGCCACTGATTCATACGCGGCGCGGTCAGGGATACATGCTGAAAGCGCCTGCCGAGGATCCGGCTGAAGCAGTTTCAGGCCCACCGACGGAGGGGGCATGACACAGCGCATTGCCTGGTCGATAGTGTTGGTGACCTGGGGGATCTTGGGTTTGGGGGGCACAGTGGCATATCTGGCCATCCGTCAGACATTGCTTGATGCGATGGATGCTGCGCTGGTTGCGCGGGCGGCGGCTTTGCCGCGATTGATAGGCTTGGAAAAGGGAGATGGGGAGCAGTTGACGACCGGGGAGGGCATGGTCCTGCCGCCGGGCGATCGGTATTTGATCCGCACAGCGCTTGGCCGGACCATCGCGCGATCTGAAGGGCATCCAGGCTATGGCGGGGACATGCCCAGGACACAGGACCGGCACACGGCCGTGCTGGCCGGAGGGCGGCGGCTTCGCAGCATCGTCCTGACGGTGGAGATTCCGGACGAAGACGGGCAAACCGATCCGGTAACGGTGGTCTACTCTTCACCGATGGATGCGGTGGACAGCACGCTCGATCGCCTGGTGATCCTGCTGATGATCGTGGGTGGCGGCAGCGGGCTGGCAGCCATGGTGGTTGCGCAGGTCGTGGCACGGCGCACCATGAAGCCGGTGAAGGCGGCTACGGAAGTACTCAGCCGCATTGATGAACCGGTGCTGGGATCTCCCCAGAATCGTCAGCGCCGAGTGGATGTTTCCGCCATGCCGATCGAGCTTCAGCCAATCGCCCAGCGCGTGAATCAGATGCTCGATCGGCTGGACGCCGGGGCAGCTGAGCGGCGGAAATTCCTGGCGGATGCCGCCCATGAATTGCGAACACCGGTGGCTGGGCTGCTGACAACGCTGGAACTGCTCCTGTGGCGCCCGCGTGCTCCCGAACAACAGCAGCAGATGCTCAACGACGCCCTCAGCAGTGCCCAGTCCATGCGGGAATTGGTCGAAGCGCTGCTGGATCATGCCCGCAGTGAGTTGCGCGTGCGAACAGCCGATGAAATTGGCGAGATTGATGTGGTGAAGGTGGCGGAGTCCTGCATCTGCCTCTTGGCTGCCCATGCCACAGCGCGCGGTGTGCGCGTCAGCCGCCGCGGGCCGGTATCCATGATGTGGCCCACCTCGGCGGAGCGAGTTCGCAGCATTTTGCAGAACCTGCTGAGCAATGCGATTACCTATTCGCCGAAAGGGGGATGTGTGGTAGTGGAGATCAATCAGGAGGACGACAGCCTGTGCCTGGCAGTCTCCAATGAGGGGGCGGCAATCTCCCCCGAGGATCTGCCACACCTGTTCAAGCCGTTCTATCGCGGCCAACGACAGGCAGCCGATGACCATCCATCCCATCATGGATTGGGGCTATATCTGGTCCAAATGCACGTGAATGCCCTGGACGGTAAGATTCAGGTGCGATCCAGTGCGGCGGAGGGGACAACGTTTGAGGTGAGGTTGCCCGCCTCGACAGCGGAAGTTCACCAATCCATGCAATTAGTGGAGGACTCATAATGCTTTCATGGAAATCATTCTAAGCTGATTGGAATAAAGGTGTGTGGTTATGGGCAATCGATTCCCCCATCTCCTGAGAATTGTCGGTGTGATCATGATCACGCTGGTGATGCTGCGCGGGGGGACGGTGTCGGGCGGGCCGCCCCCGCATCAGACCGGCAGCTACAATCTTACCTTTGGCGGATACTTTACCGGCATGGGCAATGGGGCGGTGGGGGCGCAATCAGTGTCGATCAACGCCAAGGTAAAGGACCCCAACGGAGACGAGGTCCATATCGTCATCGCGAATATCCACATCGAGGCCAGCCGGATTTCGGGAACCTTTTCCGTGGCAGGTGGAACGATGGCGGTACAAGGGCGGCTGGAAGCAGCCGGTGGCGCCGTACGGGCAAATCGGCTGGTGATTACCTACCAGTACAACGAAGACGGTTACGGTCGGATCGTGGGAGAATCGAAGAAAAAGGACTGATCGCCCAGCGATGTCGGGCGGTTAGACAATGGATTCCACGCGCATACCTGGTGTCCAGGGGTTGCCACGGCGGTAGGCGTCCAGGGGCATGGGGCGTTTACCTTCCGGCTGGACTTCCAGCACCTGCAATTCCCCCTCGCCGCACTGAATGCAGCCTTCCATCATGATCTCGCCGGGATTCCATCGATCCCCCTCACAGCCGTTGGGGACTGCGCGAACCAGGGTCAACCGACCAATCTCAGCGCCTGAAGAATCCACTAGCCGTACCCGGCACCCCGGCCAGGGACTCATTCCCCGCACCTGCGCCGCAATCCGGCGGGCCGGCTGAAACCAGTCGATTCGCGTGGATTCGCGATTGAGCTTGGGCGCAAGCGTAGCCTGGGAATCATCCTGGGGCGTCTCGATGGCCCGGCCCGTTGCCAGATCATCGAGCACGCGGAGCATCAAATGAACGCCATCCTCAGCCAGCCGATCATGCAGCTCGCCCGCGGTTTCAGTTTCGTCAATGGCCAGTTCCGATTGTCCGAGGATCGCGCCGGCATCCATTTTCTCAGCCAGGCGGATGACTGAGTTTCCGGTGACGGTTTCACCCTGGATGATCGCCCAGTTAATCGGCGCGGCCCCGCGATACTTGGGCAGACGCGAGGAATGGAGATTGACACTGCCCAGCCGAGGTCGATTGACGACCTGCTGCGAAATCTTCTGGCCGAATGCGATGACCACCATCACATCCGCGTCGGGAAGCGATTCAGCGTTGATGTCGGCCGTGCGCAGCAAGGGAAGATCGTGGTCCAGGGCGAATCGGCTGATGGGCGTCGGAGCGAGCTTACGGCCACGGCCGGCGGGCCGGTCGGGCTGGCTGACAACCTGGATTACGTCGTGGCGTTCGGCCAATGCCCGCAATGTCGGCAGACCAAACTCTCCGCTGCCGGCAAAAATGAGGCGCAGGTGGGACATGCTCATTTCCTTCCGGCTGAACTGGCTTGGGCGTCGAACTGCTGTTCGAGTTCCTTGAGCTGTCGTCGGGCGGCGATTTTCGCAACCGGCCCCATGCGGTCGGTGATAAGAATTCCGTTCAGATGATCGGTTTCATGCTGCCAGATACGGGCGACGTACCCGGTTTCGGCGGCTTCGACGGGGTTTCCGTGGACATCCTGGGCTTTGAGGCGCATAAACCGGCTGCGCAGGATATTGGCGGTCAGGCCGGGCAGGCTGAGACAGCCTTCCTCAGCCTCCTCTTCGTCCGCAGGGTCGTATAATTCCGGATTGACGTAAACCCGGTCGTCTTCGGGCTGGCCGGTGTGATTCATGACGAACATGCGGATATTGATTCCGACCTGAGGCGCGGCAAGCCCCACGCCCTGATGTTCACGCATCAATTCGAGCATCCGATTGGCGAGGGCTTGGAGATTGTCGTCAAACTGCTCAACCGGAAGACTTCGCTTCTTAAGGCGCGGATCCGGATACTTGATGACTTTCAGGTCTTCGTACATGAGTGGCAGGGCCTGATCGTTGAGTTTAGGGTATTGGTGTACAGTAAGACAATTTGTTGACAGCTTCAACCTGTCCCGATCTACTTGCA
>CAZSJB010000018.1:0-744 GCA_964606625.1 uncultured Tepidisphaeraceae bacterium
GAAAGGGTGGTGGGGTCGGTATCACCGCCGGTTTGACGGATTGCCTGGAGCGTTTTATTCAGGCCATTGACGTAGGCTTGATGGTGACGGCTGTGATGCAGTTCCATGGTCTGGGCGTCGATATGCGGCTCCAGCGCGTCATAGTCATAGGGGAGCGGCGGCAGTGTGTATTCGCCGTTGACGTAAGCCTGTGTCAGCATCTGCTGCACACTGCCCTTTACCTGATTATTCTCAGCTGCCTGCCCCAATGCATGCATCGTTCCTAACGCCGTGACAGCCAGCGCAGCTGCGGGGGCTGTCTTGGTCAGCAAATCCCGTCGTGTTTGTGTGTGTGTCATCCAAATCTCCTTCCACAAGAGTATGAGGGGAACCCAAACGCTTCATGATAGGCAGATAAGGACTCCCAGGGAACCGTGAAGATAGCCCATGCATGGACAAATGAGGGCACGGCTTTATCGGTTGCTGATGAGAGCGACTGCACCAATCCCTGGGAAGGTGGATGCGACTTGCAGATTAGAGAGCAGAGTCCTGCTCGACCGGATCGGGGGAGTCGGCCTCTTTATTGCTATAGCTTCCGGACAGCGAAGCCACCACTGCCACCAGCTCAGCCGGCTCGAAGGGTTTGGAGACGTAGCTCTGATAGCCGCTCAGCAGAGCACGGGTACGATCTTCGCTGCGCGCAAAGGCCGTCACGGCAGCAGCGGGAATGCGCGAATTTCGCCGGACACGACCCTGGCGGATTTC
>CAZSJB010000018.1:754-14856 GCA_964606625.1 uncultured Tepidisphaeraceae bacterium
ATACCCATCCCGCTGAGGCATGCCGATGTCTGCCAGCAGGACATCATATGGTTCCTGCGAAAGCAGGCGGATCGCCTCATCGGCGTTGTCGGCGGTGGTCACCTGGGCGCCATGGTCCACAAGCAGGCGTCGCACCAGTTCCCGCGCATCGGGTTCATCGTCGATGGCCAGTACGCGCACGCCATTAAGGCGGGTGTGGGGCAGTTCCGACTTGGCAGCCGGTTGACGCGATGTGATGATTGGCTGAACGTGCGGCTGGACGCGTGAAACCAGCGGCAGTGTGACGCTGAAGGTTGCGCCCCTGCCGGGCCCGTCGCTGTGGCAGCGGACGACTCCACCGTGCAGTTCCACCAGGCTTTTGACGATCGACAGCCCCAATCCCAACCCGCCGAATTTCCGGGTTGTGGAGGCGTCCGCCTGCCGGAACCGCTCGAACACATGCGGGAGGAACTCGGGAGCGATTCCCTGTCCGGTGTCGCGGATGATGATTTCCACATGGTGGGGCTGGCGTTCCAGGGCTACTGTTACCTTGCCGCCCCGTGGGGTGAACTTGATGGCGTTGCTCAGCAGGTTCCACAACACCTGCTGAAGCCGTCCGGCATCGGCAGCGATCGTGCCGGCGGAAGGGTCGATCTTGCGCTCGATGGTGATGTCCTTGGCGTCGGCTGAGTGCTGAACGGTATCCACAGCACCATGCACCAGGACGGACAGGTCAACTTCCGCAATGTCCAGCCGGATCTTGCCGGAGAGGATCCGGCTCATGTCCAGCAGATCCGAGATGATTTGCGTTTGGACGCGGGCGTTGCGCTCAATGACTTCCAGCCCCTGCGCCAGCTCCTGCGGATCGTTATGGCCGACGCGCAGCAACTGAGCCCAGCCTAAAATCGCATTAAGCGGGGTGCGCAGCTCGTGGGAGAGTGTCGCCAGGAACTCGTCCTTCAGGCGGCTGACACGCTCAGCTTCACCGCGCGCGTGGCGCTCGCTGTTGAGCAGGTACTCGCGCTCTTCTTCATGTTCCTTGCGGTCGGTGATATCCACGCACGAGCCGATATAGCCAGTAAAAGCACCGTCGGTGTCGAACAGTGGCCGCCCAATGTCCCACAGCCATCGATAATGTCCATCTCTGCGCCGCAGGCGGAACTCCATGCTGAACGGCAGTCGGGCTTCGAACGAGGTAGACAAAACATCAATGAACCGCGAGCGATCCTCCGGATGAACGTTTTCGATCCAGCCCTCTCCCAGTTCCTGCTCAAGCGTACGGCCAGTGAACTCCAGCCAGGGTTCATTGACCCAGGTGCAGGATTTGTCCGTGTCCGTGATCCAGACCATGACAGGAGCACTGTTGGCCATGACACGAAACTTTTCCTCGCTGGCACGAACGGCGGCCTCCGCGCGGCGACGCTCACTGACATCGGCTACGACGACGGCAAAGCCGATCACTGTGCCTTCGGCATCCCGGTCGGGAATGTAGCTGGCCAGGATCGTTCGCTGACGCCCGTTGGGGAAGTTTACCTCCGTTTCATGGCTGACCACGTTGCCCGCTGCCGCGGATTCGAGATAAGGCCGTAGCTGCTGGTAAGCCTCAGCCCCCAGGACATCGTAAATGCGACGGCCCTGGACCTGGTCCTTGGGAAGATCAAACCACTCAGCGTAGGCGCGATTCACAAAACGATAGCGCATGTCGGGATCGACATAGGCCACCAGGACCGGCAGGGCATCGGTCATGAGCGAAAGGTGGCTTTGTACCTGGCGGGCGGTGGCTTCGGCGGATTTTCGACGGGAGGACAGATAGCAGACCAGGGAGGGAATGCCGAGGTAAACGAGCAGGCGGATTGGGTCATCCAGGCCGATCCGCCACTGCATGCGCAGATCGTACAGCAGCGCTTCACTGCCAAAGAGCGCCACCATGGCTGCGACCAGGGTGGGGATCCATCCAGCCATCCATGCGATCAGGATGACCACCGCCAGCGGAAGCATGGTAGTGGGCGGGTACATCCAGCGCATCAGAAATGATGTCAGCAGGATCGACACCAGCACCATTGCGACTGCCAGCGCCGTCCACGAAAGCGTGATGAGCGTCCGATGCCACATCCTGCGGCTCCGTGTTGAGATCGACGCGGCCAAAACTGACCGATACCACTCACAGTGCGGGCGGCAGCCAGCCGCCATCTTCCGCACACCGATCCATTCGCCGGATCAACCCGTTCATCATCCGCTCAGCAGCCTGCGCGTCAAGCACGGATGCCCTATATGTCAGGGCCAGTTCGAGGTTATTCCCGAGGGTTGTGGGCGCCAATGCGACAGGGATCATTGGCCCGGTGGGGGAGGCCCGTACATACCGAAGGATCGGATCAGGGTGGTACGCTGCTGCCCACGTGCGGTTCATGTTGACGTTAGAAATTCCGCCGGCAAGCGGCATGTGCTTGCGGTAGAACTGGTAAGAGCGATGTCCGGTCAGACTGCGGCTGAACAGCAACGAAATTCCCAGCCAGGTAGCGCTAGCAGCTGCGGCATGGGTGCGGCGGCTGACTTCATTCTGGGCGTGGATGACCGCCAGGAGACGATCAAAATCAGCCAGGTCGCGATCTCGGACGATGACATTGGTAAAACCCAGAAATAAGCCGAATGTATCCGACAGATCCTTGCGGCTGAGGCGGCGCAGATCGACGATGGTTCCCAGCGCGATATCGCGTCGACGGCGGGTTCTTCTAAAGGGCAGGTATTTCGCACACTGTTCCACCATGGCAGCGAGGAATAGGTCATTCAGGCGGACGCCGCGGCGATGCGCGTATTCGATGAGTTGCGGAACGATCCCGCCGGGAGCGGTGCGCGTGAGAAAGGCTTTGGTGTAATCGGTTGAGCCTGCGCTTCTGATGCGGCGGACACTTCGAAAGCGCGAAAAGCGACGCAGCGTCGCCCAGGCGGAATAATCCATCGACCAGGGAAGGCGGTGAGGTCCGAAACTCGCCCAGTAGCCTTCCGTTGCCAGCCGGATCGGCTGGGTGCGTGCAAGGGATGGGTCAAACACGCGCGCAAACCATTCCCGCAACACCAGTCGCACCGCCACCGAATCGGCTAGCCAGTGCTGATAGATCACGCCGGCGAAGTAACTGCCGTCAAGCTGCTTGATGAACGGCCGAAATGGAAGCTCTCCCTTGGCAAAGGGCAGGTTCATGCCTTGCGTGATATGCGTTTCAAATAAAACGTCGGCTGGAAGAAACGTGACGGGCTGAGAAGCTTGCAGCGGTTCAAATCGAAGGCGCTCGCGCTCGACGACAGGCCTGCCAAGCCCCAGGGTAGCGAGGGCAGCATCCCATGCCTCCTGCCACTGCCGTGGATCGGCGTGTCCACGCAGTTCCATTGCCTGTGCGGCATTGTAGGGATGCACATTCTCCCATCTCCGAAGCAAACGCTGAAACACATTGAGCGGCATGGATGCGGTCACGATTGCCTTTTGTGATTTACTGGTCCGGACGATAGGGCGTCAGCGACACCGGCAGAAAACGGCCTGTGCGGGCAGCATATCGTGCATAGACATCGCCATGCACGGTTGTGAGGTACCGTTCTTCCCGGCGGGCCTCCCATTGCAGCAGCAGCAGGTGAAGCACGGCCACGACAAACATGGGCGGAGACGGCACGACCAGTAGGCTGCTGATCATCAGCAGAGAGGACAGCGCATAAATTGGATGACGGACATAGGCAAAGGGTCCTGTGAGCACCAGCGTTGTCTTTTCGCCCGGGTCGATTCCCATGCGCCAGCTCTTACCCATCTTGCGCCAGCAGATGACCGTAGCGACAAAGGCAATGATCGCCAGTATCACGCCGATCCAGGCGACCGCAGGATACCATGACAAGGGGCGCAGCCCCCAAGGCAATCGGCTGACCAGTGCCGTGACAAAAGGCACGATAATCCAGATCGCCACCACCGGATTCCAGATAATCCTCAGCCAGCGGCCAATCCGTTCGCGCGGAATGAAATTGCCCGCACGGCCTGTCCGTCGTCGCGCTTTGATCGTCAGGCGGATCACGCGACCCCAATACGCCAGCAGCACAAACCCAAGGATCAATGCCGGAAGATTCTGCATCGGCCACAGTTTACGTCACGATTCGCTCCGCGCCGAGATGTCCGGTACTCCAACGTCAATCCTGCGATAACCCAGACACTTAATCCGGATGATCCACGCTCGATGTACGCCAACCAAACCAATGATTTCACAGATAGTTTGCTGGTGGAGGTGAAGGGTGTCGGTGACGCTCAGTGGCAAGGTTACCACGATTTCAGCCGATGGCGGTTTTCTTCTTCCTGCCCGACAGATAGCTTTCCATTATGCAGTCAGCCAGGTCGCCGCTGGAGGTGTAAAACGCCACGCCGCGGGTCAGCTTGGTGAGCTGGTCGACAAACCCGACCCAGTCCATGCCCCAGTAATCCTCGATCAGCGCGAAAGTGCTGATACGGCAGCCCTCGCGGACCGCCAGAACAGCTTCCTTGAGGGTAGCCACGGTGCTGCGGGGATCGGGGGGATAGAGCAGATGGACGGTGTCTCCTTCGACATGGGCTGTGGGTTGACCATCGGTAATGATGAAGATCTGCTTGTTTTCGCTGCCGCGCTGACGCAGCGTGCGGCGCGCAAGCTGCAAGCCCATGTGAAGGTTGGTGAAATGCTGCGGCGCCTGATTCAGTTGCGCGATGGGTACGCGCAGACGCACCTGGTAATCGTAAATGGTCACCGGCTTGGGCATGGTCAGCGGCAGCAGGACTTCCGGGATGCGCTGAGCGCCGGAATAAAACCCGATGAAATCGAGGGTGTCCTGCGGAAAGCGCGTCCGAACGAGGGCCTGCATCGCCAGGGCGACCCGTTTGGCGGAATGAAACCGGCCGTACCGCATCATCGAGCCGCTCATGTCGATCAGGACGACGGTGGAGCAGCTTGTGGTGCCTTCATGCAGATGCAGTTCGAAGTCTTTTTCGTCGAATCTGATTCGAGTCTGCAACCGGTGGTCTGCACTGTGGGATGAAGCGCCGGAAGGTGTCGCTGCCGGCTGCTGGCTGTCGGCAGCTGATTGGCTCGGCAGTCCATGCCGAGCCAGGGCATTGTGCAACGTCTGGTAAAGATCGAGTTCGGAGACCGGATCGCCGTACTGATAGGGCTTGGTGCCATCGAGGCGTTCACCGCCGGTGCCCGGTGTGATCTTTTCATGGCCATCGCGCTGCCCATGGCGGAGATTGGCGAAGACTTCCAGCAGCGCCCGTTGCTGCATGCGCGTCACAGCCTTGGGGGTGAGGCGGAGGGTTCCCTTGCCATCCTTGTCGAGCAGGCCTTCGTCGATCAGTTGCTGGAGCAGATCAGCCTGGGCCTCGCTTTGAGGGTCATTCATCATCTGCTCGATGGCTTTGAGGGCTTGCTCGCCATATTCGAGGATGAAATCCATGAACTGGTCCATCCCGAACAGCTTGTCCTGCGTCGGGAACTCCTGCCCGTCATATTCGCCGTAGAAATACTTCATGACGCTACGATTGTAGTCCTCCTGAAGCAAAGCGGCGCGGCAAAGCCGGAAATTGTGGGGATATGGCAGCTTTCTGTCGTGTCATTCCGATCGTGTTGATTGGAATGGCCTCGCGGCTTGGAGCTGATGAGTCGGGCAGGCTGTCAGCTCATACCATCCCAGCGTTCGGGGTCTTCGAGTTGCTCGATTTCCCGCATCTGGTCGGACCAGGTCAGGGGATCCTCATTGGGATCGACCTTCTCGAACCCAGATGGGATATCCTGTCGCTCGGGGATGCTGAGCATCACAGGCTGGATGGGGGTCGCCTGGGACGATGGATTGGAAATTGAACGCTGCATACCACCTCCGGTGCCAAGACAATGGCCCGAATCCGTGGGCGCGCCAAATAGATTTCCAACTTTGGCAAGCCACGTTGATCCGATGGGTGATGCCGCCCAGACAACCTGGGCAACCGACACCACCTGTGCGGGCGGTTACGCAGCTTGAATGCATACCTTGCGCCAAAGCTGACTTTGCATGCAAATTTCTGTTAATCCGTCGACAACGGAACGGCGGTCAGGGCTTGTTTGAAAAGAATGCATCACGCTTTGGGCGCATTCCGCTCGGCCCTCAGAAATAGGGGTACATCGGATACGTGTATCCGGGGGCCCAGAAGGGAACGGTGCCATAATAGGCGTAGTAGGCTTCCCAGTCGGGCTCGTCGGTCATCTCCGGATCGTAAACCGGGGCGCCAGCGATATGGTCTTTGGTGCGATCCACCTGGACGGTGTCCCGGGTAATCTTCTGGATCACATCCACGGGGATCAGGACCTTTTTCTCACCGATTCCAAGGAATCCACCCGATACGACGCGAATAAAGCGGACTTTTTTTTCCTGGTCGTCGATCATCAGGTCATCGACCTCGCCGATCTCATGATTGTTGGCATCGAGCACCTTGCGGCCGCGGATGTCCTCATCCGGATGTGACAACACCAGGTTGGTGTCGCTCAGCGGGATAATAGTGGCATTAGGGGGATGGGCCATAGGACCTCCTCGGTTGGGTCGGTTCATCTACTATGATCTCGCAGTTGTGGGTCGGCGGGAAGGGGAATTTTCGCTCTCCCTGCCTCCATTCGGGTGGCAGTTGGCTGGGCGCCAAGCCGCCATACCCCGTTAAGATGTCGCACCATGAACCACTCCACACCGGAATCCGTGACGCAGTTTGAGCAGATGCGGGGGTATGGGGTTCATCTGCTGACGGCCTTCGGCATCGTGCCTGCCCTGCTGGCTACCATGGAGATCACCAGTGATCAGCCCAGGCCCGCGCTGATCTTTGCGCTGCTGGCGGCTGCGGTGGTGATTGATGCGATTGATGGGCCCTTCGCCAGACGCTGGAAGATCAAGACATCCGCCCATCGAATCGACGGCCGGAAGATCGACGATATCGTCGATTATCTTACTTACACGTTCATTCCGTTGCTGCTGGTCTGGCGGATGGGGTGGGTGTGCGAACCCGCAGCCGCGTGGGTGGCTCCGGCAATGCTGGCCAGCCTGCTGGGATTTGCCAACCTGTCGGCCAAGGAGGAAGAAGCCGGATTCTTTCTCGGTTTTCCATCCTACTGGAACATCTGGGCGATTTACGCGGGAGTGGTGCATGCCTGGTGGGGTGGATGGCTGAATACGGTCGTGCTGGTGCTGCTGACATTCCTGACTGTGTTGCCGGTGCGGTTCATTTACCCGAATCTCGCTCCCGAACCCTGGCGCAAACCAATACTCATCGGCGGAGTGCTATGGGGAGCGATCCTGATCGCCATGATGTTCGTGTACCCGCGGGTTCCCCTGTGGCTGGTGGGCGTATCGTTGATTTATCCCATCCTGTACGTGGGAGCCTCCGCTCACCTGGATGTGCGGCACCGCCGCGGCGTGAAGGCGGAGTGACGGCGTTTCAGGCAGTTGCCGTGGTGGGGGTAGAGGGCGTCATGAGGCGTGCCCTGCGGCGCGGATCCAAGCGATAAAAGACCAGCCACATAGTGATCCCCGCGATCACAAGTGGTACGCTCACAACCATGCTGAAACTCAACGGTGGCAGGAAAGTCCAGGTGCCCGTTCCTGCACCCACAACCGCTGGTTCGGTGCGCAACATCTCGAGGATGAATCGGGCAATGCCTTCGAGAATCAGCAAGAGCGCAAAGACGCTTCCTGGAGCCGGCGACAGGCTGAAGAACGCCACCAGGATGGCTGCGATCAGCAGCGAATTAAAGGTGGTATATAGCTGAGCGGGATGCGTCGGAGCCGAATGATGCCCCTGGGCCGCTGCCGCCAGCTGCTTATTTTCCGGCAAATGCTCGCGTGGGATAAGGATCTGACCGCCATTGTCCAGCGGAACCATCAGGTCGGGGGGCGGTGGCTTGGGTAAGATCCCCTGGTGGTAATGGTCCACATACGCTGGCGATCCGAAGGGATAGGTGACCGTTGGAATCGCATCGGTGTAGCAGGTGGCGCCGTAGCAGCAGCCGTTCAGGAAGCAGCCCACCCGGCCAAGCGCCAACCCGACCATCACACAGGGCGCCACGACATCCATCCCGCGCCGCAGAGGAACCTTCTTGATCCATCCGTACAACAGCACGACCGGCGTCGCCAGAATGAATCCCCCGTAAAAGGTCAGCCCGCCGCTGCGAATGTCGATGGCCGCTTTGAGGTTTTCCCAAGCGGATCGTCCCGGATCGGTGTAAACTGCCCAGTTCTCCAGCACGTGCGACAGTCGTGCGCCGACCACACCAGCAATCAGCGCAACAATCCCCGCATTGACGAAGACTTCTGCATTCAGTCCCGCCCGGCGTGCCAGGAACTTCGCCAGCGCAGCAGCCAGCAGAAAGCCAATCACCATCATCAGCCCGTAGGTGAAGATAGGGATATTCAAACCGGGAATACGGAACAGTTCAGGATACATAAGCGCACTATCTTCAAGGGGGACTGCCACCAGGCCGCGGTATTGTCCGGCCTGCGGGCAGCCGGATAGCGAATGCTGGTGACGCCCTCATTAATCAGGAATTCCTGTTGCGTGTTCCACCACCTCGGCTACGCCGTTTTGCTCGTTGGCGATGACGACGCGGGATTTATGCGTTTTTGCCTCTTCCGGCGTCGCCTGCACGAAAGACATGATGATCACGCGATTGCCCACCCGCGTCAGACGGGCGGCAGCTCCATTGATCCCGATCATCCCACTGCCGCGCTCGCCTGGGATGATATAGGTCTCAAACCGGTTGCCGTTTTCGCAATCGGCGATCAGCACGGATTCATTGACCAGCATCCCGCTGGCTTCGAGCAGCACCGGATCGATCGTAATCGAACCGTGGTAGTTCACGTCTGTGAAAGTCACCGTCGCGCGGTGAATTTTGGCTTTAAGCAGTTTCAGCAACATGGAAGCATTCCATTGTAAGCACGTTTGGATGGAATTACGAATCTGGTAAAGCCTCTTCCGGGCATGAAGGGGAAAGCAGCTAGGTTCCTTGCGGGAAACAGGATCTACCCATCGCTGTGCGATGTGCAATTCGTCGATTTTTAATGGTTGCGGCCACTTTCAATCCTACGCCGTATCCTTCATAATGGATCGTCCGTCCCCACAGGGGCGACTACTGGGTCTTTGATTTCATCGAGCTGAGGGCTGTTCACCTATGGGTCCGACCAACGTCGCGCTGGTCAAGTTATTCGAAGCCGATCAGGCATTGCGGTCCGCGCAAAGCCGCTACGATGCGGCTGCTCGCGGGGTGCGGGTTCAGGAACGACGGGTAACCGACCTGCGGAACCGTCTTGAGGAACTGCAACGCCGCCAGCAGGAAGCCCAGGCCCGAGCCAACACCCTCGAACTCGATCTCAAAGCCCGCGACGCCCACATCGAAAAACTCCGAACCCAGCAGCAAAACTCTCGCAACAATCGCGAATACCAAGCTATCCTCCTCGAAATCAACACTCAGAAAATCGATCGCGGCAAGGTCGAAGATGCCGCCATCAAGGCGATGGAGGAGGTCGAACGCAACGCTGCGGAAATCCAGAACCTGACCAACCAGCTCCAGACCGAAACAGCCAAGCTGGAGCAGATGCGGTCGGAAATCAGTGGGCGGCTGGCGGAATTGCAGGCGGAGATCGATCGCCTCATCCCCGACCGTGAGGAGGCCGCCAAGGCGGTTCCTCCCTCAGCCCTTGCGGTCTTCGACCGACTGGCGGAACGCTACGATGGCGAAGCGCTCGCTGCCTTGACGCGCACCCATCCGCGCCGCGAAGAATACGCCTGCACCGCCTGCAATATGGATGTCGTGACCGACATCTACAACCGCCTTCAGACACGCGATGACATCGTCCTGTGTCCGAGCTGTAGCCGGCTGCTGTATATCCCCCAGGAGCTGACGGTTGAGCAGGCGGTGAACCTCAAGAAGCCCAAGTCACGCAAGTCGACCAAGAAGGCTACCGGTGCCGTCATCGGTCGTCAGAGCTCAGCCGTTGATGTCCTCAACTCGATGCAGCCGGATGAGGATGATGCCGACGACTCGTCGGAGTCCTAGCCGCTGCACCGGCGCCAAAGGCATTCAGCTTTGCGCGCCCCATCCAATTTCACTGCAAATCCCTTGATCCCTGTCTTCACGCGACAGGGTTTTATCCGTACAGTTCGCTCTTATGCGACACGATGGACGCGCAGCCGACGCTCTTCGGCCCATCAAGATTACACGACAGTTTACCGCCGCGCCCGCAGGGTCTGTCCTGTGGCAGCAGGGGAACACAATCCTCTTCTGCACGGCGTCGATCAGCACGGACTTGCCTCCCTGGATGAAACCCGACCGCCCCGGCGGCTGGGTGACAGCCGAGTATGTCATGCTTCCCGGCTCGACGCCGCAGCGCAAGGCGTGGCCGCGATCGGGGCATACAGATTCGCGTGGCACGGAGATCCAGCGCCTCATCGGCCGTACCCTCCGGGCAGCCGTTGACTTGTCAAAGATCGGTCCCCATGTGATCACGCTGGATTGCCAGGTGATGCAGGCAGACGGTGGTACGCGCACCGCCGCCATCTGTGGCGCGTACATCGCATTGGCGGATGCACTGGCGAAGCTTCCGCCACAGCTCGAACCGCCACCAGGTGTGACGGCCGACGGCGATGTACTTCCTGCCCGCTATGATCCAGCCTTTTACGATCCCCGCGGAGCACTGCGCGATCAGGTGGCTGCGGTCAGCGTGGGGATTGTCGATGGCGAGATCCTGCTGGACCTGGATTACCAGGATGACTCCCGCGCCGAGGTGGACATGAACGTGGCGTACACGGCAGCCGGGAAGTTCGTTGAGATCCAAGGTTCCGCGGAAGCCACAAACGGTTTTGATGCGAATGAGCTTCAGCAGATGCTCACGCTCGCGACGCGTGGCTGTGAGCAGATCATGCAATTGCAGCGCGAAGCCCTGGCCTCCCAAACCTAAGACTTCGAAGAGCACGAAGCGCGGGCAGGACTCTGCCCGCGCTCCTGTTGCGCAGACGGTTCATCGGTGTCGATCCGTTACCGGATGAAGCGGATATTGAACGGATATCGATACGCTTCGCCCCGGTTTGCCTTGACTGCCGCGATGATGCACAGGATCAGGTTACCGATCCAGATGAGGGGGAAGAGGAAGATTCCCACCACCAGACACGCGAGCAGGCCGGCTACGAACCATGCGATCAGGACAGTCAACTGGAAGTTGAGCGCTTCCTTGCCCTGATCATTTACGAAGGGGCTTTGATCCTTTTTGACCAGCCAGATGATGAGCGGACCCAAGAAGCCGATAAAGATCGCCAGCAGATGCGCGAGCATCGCCATTGTGCGGCTGTCCGAATCCGGTTCAGGCCCGGCGTAGGGGGCGGGGGCGGAGAAGATGCCGCCCTGGCCCGTGCTCGAATTCGCGTAGTCCACCGGCGGGGGCGTCTGGTTCGACTGGCCGGGGGGCACAGATGGATCGGGCGTTGGATTGGGGTTCTGCTCAGTCATGATGTCTGTCCTCCAAGTGCCGATATGGTCGGCGATTGTGCACTGATTTTCTATACCTGCAACCCCAGCCGGACAAACTGCTCCTGCGGGGCGTTGGCAGCCTGCATGAGTTGGACCATCTGGGCGCACAGGCGGTCGATGACCTTCTGGTCGCGCAGGGGCGTTTGCTGCTCGGGGTCGGTCTGCAGGTCGAACAGGAAATCCCTGTCGGCTGCGTTGGGGTCCTGCTCGCCTGTGCCGCCGTAGCCGAGGCGCATGACCCTGGCGCCCTTGGTCATCGGCAGGGGGCCGGCTATCTCAATGGTCGCCAGCAGCTCCGCCGCCTTGTAGCCGCGCATCACCGTCGGGAAGAGCGTGTACTCGTACAGCGGGCGGTTGTCCTTGGTGCGCGGCGCGCGATAGTAGGCCCACCGCCCATCGGTGATGTTCATTTCCTTGCCAAAGTAGCCGAAAATTGCAGCTTCGCGCACCGGGGCGTCGGATGCGATGGTCTGCGCCAGATCGCAGCCGGTCATGTCGGCCGTCGGCTCCAGGTCGAAGAAACGCAGCAGCGTCGGTGCCAGGTCGATCGCCGGCTGGACCAACGCCGACCGCCGCTGGCCGGCCGACCCCGGGCTGCGCGGATCCCACACGAAAAACGGCGTGTGGCTGATCTGCTCGTACAGCCATGTCCAGTTCTTGGCCCAGCAGTTGTGCTCGCCCAGCAGAAAGCCGTGATCCGTCCACACGATCAGCATCGTGTCCTTCCACAAGTCATACTGATCGAATGCGTCCAGCACGTCGCCCAGCTTGGCATCGCACATGCTCAGCAGGCTGGCGTACTCGTAGCGGCAATGCTCGACCTGCTCAGGTGTCTCGGTCACTTCCCGATACCCCGGCCAGTCGAACACCGGACCGTCATACTGGTCGTAATGCTCCGGATACCGATCCTTGTACTGCCGCGGTGAGCAGAACGGCTCATGCGGATCGAAGCACTCGATCTGAAGGAACCACCGATCCTGATCGTGGTTGCGGCGGATGAACTCCAGACCGGCTGCGACGGTCTGCGCCTGTGGATACTGATGTTCTTCGCGGATGTGCTGGCGGTTGACCCAGTCGGATCGACGGCCCTTGGGGTTGATGTTTTCCGGGATCGGCGGATCGACAACCTGGCCGATGAAGGTGTCGCCCTCCTGGCCGCGGATCAGTTTGTAGCTGCTGTAACGGCCGTGATAGGTCGCGCCGCCGTCCTCCCAGTAGTGGTAATGATCGGTCACCAGGTGCGTGTAGACGCCGGCTTGCGAGAGCATCTGCGGCATGGAGTCGTCGAACGGTTCAATTGGCCCCCAGTTGCGCAGCAGAAAGCTCGGCCGGCCGGTGTGCAGATCCCGCCGCGCCGGCATGCAAGGCATCGAGCAGACGTACGACTTGTCGAACGTCACCGCGCGCCGCGCCAGGCGGGCGAAATTGGGTGTTTTCGTCCAGTCACACCCGTAGGAGCTGAGCAGGTGACGGTTCAACGAGTCGAACATGAGCATGACGCATTTCATGGGTGCTAGCTTAGCAGATCAGGGGCGGAGGAACAGAGAAGAGACAAGGAGACTGGGAGACAGACGACGGAGAGACGAAGTTTAGCGGCAGTGCTTGCACCACGCGCTCGGGCAGGTAGGGTTGGGGCATGTCGTGTGTGGACGTCAACCGTCAGTGGACGTCAACAAAGCAATTCGCCAAATTAAAATCCCTTCTCCGCCAGTTCCACTGCCTTCAGCAGCGCCTTGGCCTTGTTCATCGTTTCTTCGTATTCGCTGGCGGGGATGGAGTCGGCCACGACGCCGGCGCCGGCTTGCACGTCGTAGACCCCTGAGCGGTGGACGATCGTCCGCAGGGCGATGCAGGTGTCCATGTTGCCGGACAGGTCGACATAGCCGACCGCGCCGCCATACGGGCCGCGGCGGGAGGGTTCCAGCTCGTCGATGATCTGCAAGGCGCCAATCTACGGCGCGCCCCTCACCGAGCCGACGGGCAGGCTGACGCGCAGGGCGTCGAGGGCCGTGTAGCCGTCCGCCAGTTCACCAGTGACATTGGTCACGATGTGCATCACGTGGCTGTACCGCTCGACGGTGAGCGTGTCGCTGATCTTCACGCTGCCGATCTTGCTGACGCGGCCGACGTCGTTGCGGTGCAGGTCGACCAGCATGATATGCTCGGCGCGTTCTTTGGGGTCCGCCAGCAGTTCTTTTTCCAGCCGCTGATCTTCTTCCTCGGATTCGCCACGGCGACGCGTGCCTGCCAGGGGACGGCTGGTCACCTTGCCGTCGATGACACTGCAGAGGATTTCGGGGCTGGACCCGATCAGCGTGCAGGCGGGGCTTTTGAGGTAGAACATGTAGGGCGACGGATTGATGATTCGCAGTGCCCGATACACGTCCAGCGGCGGTGCTTCGCTGTAGACGCGCAGCCGCTGGGATGGCACGAACTGGAAGATATCGCCCGCCAAGATGTACTGTTTGCCCTTTTCGACAGCGGCTTCGAAGGCTTCGCGAGTGAAGTTGGATTCGAACTTCAGGGTCAGGGGGCCGCGGGGATCGATTTCACCGAAGGAGAGCATCGACGGCTGCTGGAGACGCTGCACCA
>CAZSJB010000019.1:0-14808 GCA_964606625.1 uncultured Tepidisphaeraceae bacterium
TCAGATTGCTGATGCCGACGCCGTAGATGAATGCGTGCACCGCGTCCCGCCCGATGAGCTGATCGCCCTCCCCATCCAGCCTGAAGTCGATCGTCAACCCGTCAATCGCGACGTTGTCGCCGGTGACGATGAACAGGTACTTCTCCTGCTTCTGGGTCATCAACGTTTGCACAGCCGGCAAGCGCGGCACATTGACCCGCACCGCCGCCCGCGGCGAGAAGCGCAGGCGCGTGTCGGCTGGCACTTTGACCGTCCCCAGCAGATACGTGCCTTCGGGGAAATAGATGTCGGACGCGCCGTCATCCAGTGCCTTCTGCAGCGCGTCCGTATCGTCCGTCCTGCCGTCGCCCTGGAGGCCGATGGATCGGGCATCGATCTGCAGCGTCGAGTCCGCAGCCGGCACGGAGCCTGCCACGACGAACAATGCGATCAGCCATGTGCGGTGTCGTGGATTCATTTGATTACCTCCCGACGATCTGACCATGCCGACAGATCATCGTTTGTTTCTGACGCTGAGACAGCCAGAAGCTGGCCCGAATCGCCGGCGCCGTCATTCTCCTTGCAGCACCCACGCCAGGTTGAACGCTGCGACACTGATATTCGACGGCCCATCGCCGATCCTGTGCTCGAACGCGCACCAGATCGTGCCGTCGGGCGCGCTGGTCAATGCCGAATAGCCCGACGGCCCCGGCTCGATGACGCGCCTGGCGGTCCACGTGCGCCCCTCGTCCAAGCTCACCCGTACGGTCAGGTTCTCACGCGCACAGAAGTTCAAGGCATTGCGGGGTTCGGGCTTGTGAGCTGTATCCGGATTGCTGAAGGCCAATGTTTTCTCGTGGCCGGGCACACCCGCCAGGCGCGTCAGACCAGCGTGGCAGACCGGTTCCCACAAGTCCTCGGCCCATTGCAGCCGGGACCAGTTGGAGATGCCGTCGGGACTGATCGCGACGGCACGGCGATGCTCCGGCGATTCGCTGCGGATGTTCACCATCACGCTGCCGTCTGACAGCTCGACCAGCACATTCTCGCTGGGATTGACGAGCATCTCGCCATGGCGAGCCGTGATGGCGCCGGGCAGCCATGTCCTGCCGCCGTCATCCGAATAGATCGTGCCTGTGTTACTCGGGCGATGATCCGAGCCTGCCTCAGCCCCGCCGCGCGACATCCAGAATGGCGCGACAAGCCGCCCCTTGTGCGACCCCCGGCTGAGCTGGATCCCGGCCCCCGGGCCAGCCGCGATGACCTTCCAGGGGTACTCGGCCCAATACGGCTCAAAGGCACTGGCGGTGATCTCGACAGGATCCCTCCAGGTGACACCGTCATCCTCGCTGACGCGGTACATCGCCCGACAGTACTCGACGAAGTAGATCAGGTGGACGCGCCCGTCGGCATCGGGAATCAGGCATTGGTTGGAGAACGTGATCCGCCCGGACGGATCCCTGGCGGGGCCATCGCCGCCCCTGCGGGCTGGGTCGCTTACGGGGTTGGAAGATGGCTCGCCATCCCATCGGCTGATGACTTGCGGCGGGGACCAGGTCCTGCCGCCGTCGGTACTTCGTGACAGCAGCAGGTCGATCCATCCCCAGTCGGACCCGGTATTGCGAGCATCAGGACTCAGTAACAGCGTACCCCTCGCTGTCCGCACAATGGCTGGACAGCGGTAATTGGCGTAACCACCCTCCCCGCCGGTGAATACCTGCATACGGCGGAACTCAGATTTTTGCGTAACCGAGTCAGTATTCATCCGGACTTCCCATGGAGAAAGGCGCCGCATCTTGTATACAAGATCACGGCGACGCAGACAACCCCCTCGACGGGTCGAGACGGGGGAGGACAGGCTGAGCCGTCAAGGCGCTGCGCGCTAAGTTCTCAACTTCCGTAACTCCAAAAGTGTTTCCGCAAGGTTACGTATGCCGCAAGGCTCGTTGCCAACGTGAATGTTGTGGGTTCAAGTCCCATCACCCGCTGAAACGCCCCCGTACCTCCAGGTACCTGGGTTTTATCATTTCTGCAGGATCCCACCCGATTTTGACATAGATTGCTTCAATCGGATCGTGTTGACCTTACGCTAATGGAAGGAAGGTTACTGACAGGCTTTGTCACCAGGTGACCGAGGATCCCATTGGCTGGTTCCTGCCACGCGGCCCAGTGTGTGCCCCCCAGTACACCCTCTTTCCCACATTGAAAACAAACCGCTGATCCTGGGCCCCAGTCGGGAACGTGATTAGTCAGCAGCATTCTCTGCCGGTTTTTCTTCTTCGGTTTGGGTGGGAGGACGCAGTTCTCCCAGTTCGCGGCGAAGAATGTCATAGGGGTTGTGATCAGGGGTGACGTTTCGGACTTCGATCTGCCGGATCACCGGCGGGTTTTCGGGACGACCGGTGGTGGGGTTTGCGATCTTGGCCTGGGCGATCTTCTGGACCACCTCCATGCCGCTGACGACCACGCCAAAAGCGGTATAGCGGTTATCGAGCGCCTTGGTGCGGTCGTAGTCGAGACAGATGAAAAACTGGCTGCCTGCACTGTTGGCGTACTGGGGGCGTGGCATCGCGCCCGAGCGTTCATTCGGATCGCCCTGGCGCGCCATCGACAGCACGCCTTCGGTGTGCGGGCGATCGTTGAACTCGGCTGGGATGCTATAGCCGGGACCGCCGCTGCCGTCTCCCCGCGGATCGCCGCCCTGGATGACAAATCGCGGCACGATGCGGTGGAAGGTCAACCCATCGTAATATCCTTCTTCAGCCAGTTGCAGAAAATTGGCGACCGTGTGCGGAGCGGAGTTGTAGTAAAAGATCACCTCGATCTGCCCAAACTCCGTATGGATGATCGCGTATTGCAGCGGTGAGACCCGTATAACCATCGGCCCGACGGGCGCGCCTTCGCGGCGATCGGCACGGACATCGACCACCCAGGGTGTTCCAATGAATCCCCGACCAGTTTCGTCCACAGCCGTTGCGCGAACGATGTACGTCTCGGGAACCGCCAATGCCTGCGGAAAGATTTCGCGAAGATCGATGCTATCGCCGCTTTGGACAATGGCACTTTCCGGCGCCAGCGGTTCGCGATCGCTGCCCCCGAACTCGCTGAGCACGATGCGGACTTCATGCGGCGCTTCGTTTTTCAGCAGGATCGGCTGATGCGGTGCAAACCACTGTTTCGAGGGAACGATAACAGCGAGCAGTGAAAGAATTGGTGCGAGGATCAAACCGGTCATTGAGTCGTTTCTCCAGGTTCAGGTATTCGTTGACATAGTACACGCCGAATGCGGGTGTGTTGAGTAAAGCGGGATAGCCGTTTGGGGAAAGCGGTGCCACGCTCCGCCCCATTAGCTGCTTCCGCGGGCAGTTTTCGCTATTCCCCCTGCTCTTTAATCCGCCGGTACGCACCGGGATTCAGCCCAGGCGCGCAGGGCGTGGACTTTTTCCGCCATCGTCACCGACAGCGGCGGAGAGGTTTCAATATTCCGGCGAATGTGATCCGTTGTCAGTTCGGACTGCTCCGCAAAGGCGTCATGCAGTGCTGCGATCACTGTCTGCTCAATCTCGGCTCCGCTGAAGCCTTCGCAGGCGTCCGCCAGCGCATCCAGATCGAATTTCGATGGATCGCGGCGACGTCTTTCCAGGTGAATCTTCAAAATCTGCCGGCGTGCTGCGCGTTGCGGGAGATCGACGAAAAAGATCTCGTCAAACCGCCCCTTGCGGAGCAGCTCCGGGGGAAGGGCTTCAATATCGTTGGCTGTGGCGATGAGGAAGACCGGCGCGGTCCGTTCCTGCATCCAGGTCAGCAGACAGCCAAACATGCGCTTGGACAGGCCGCCATCGCTGCTTTGGCTGGCCGCCGAGGCGAAGGCTTTTTCGATCTCGTCGATCCAGAGAATAATCGGCGCCATCATCTCGGCCTGGTGGAGCGTTTCGCGCAGGCGGCGCTCGGATTCACCGATGTACCGGTCGTACAGTGCCCCCACGTCCATGCGCAACAGCGGGCGCTGCCAGGCGGTGGCAACAGCCTTGGCAGCCAGGCTTTTGCCACACCCCTGCACCCCCAGCATCAGCACGCCTCGCGGCGGAGTGATGCCGAAGGCTTCGGCTTCCTGGGTGATGGCATTCTGGCGCTGTTTCAACCACTGCTTCAGACGCTTCATCCCGCCAATCTCTTCGATATCCACCGGCGCTTCGATGAACTCCAGCAGTCCCGATCCACCTAGCGCGCGGCGCTTATTGGCAAGCACGCGGTTAATGTCGTCCTCATCGAACTTCTCATCATCAGCGATAGTGTCGAGAATCACCTGTCGCGCCTGGCTGTGCGTCAGGCCGCGCAAGTTGCGCAAGATCATGTCCAGCCCGCGGCGTGTCATGTTTACCCGGATGCGCCGAGTCTGATTGAAGCTGCGCAGGGTTTGCTTAATGATGGATTCCAGTTCGGTTTCATCGGGAAAAGAAATATCAAAGGGCGTGGCGGTATCCTTGATCAGTTCCGGCCAGAACTCGCCGTGATCCAGCAAAATGGCGTGACCGTCGCTCTTTGAAAGCTTGTCGATCGTCTCACGCAGCAGGCGAAGCGAGCGGCCATCCTTAAGGTGCGGAGCAAGATCGAGGAATACCACGATCGTCCGGTGCAAAGGCCGCTGGCGAGCCAAATGAAACAGCGCCGCAGCCGGGTGTTCGGTGTCCTTTACAACCGGTTCGTGGGCAAGCAGACCATCGCGCAGCCCCCCGCTGATACTCCACACCAGCATGTCATGCCGCAGGTCATGGGCAGCTTGGCGGATCACCTCCAGGGCATGTTCTTCTTCGTAGGTGGCAATGGTGATGCACGGATGCCAGGCTCTCAAGAGGCTGATCATCCGCTGAAGGTCATTGGATGGCTGCATTTCAACAGATTCGCCGGAATTATCGGACGGTGTCAAGCATTCCCCACCCGATTGCCGATGAAACCCAAACGAAGCGGCCATAGCTGCTTGAAGTGTAGTGCGGGCGTCCTGCCCGTGATTGGACTGACGCTCATGGGCTGAGAGCCCATGCCCCATAACGACTGCGAAGGGATTGATCCGTGCCTGTTACTGTTGACCATGCTCCGCTTGATGTGACCCGCTTGGGCTTGACGACCTTGGGCGAGGTTCTTGCCCATCTTCAGGAGCACGGCCGGATCGCTATCGAGGTGAGGATCGACGGCCAGGCTCCAGCCGCCATCGACTTCGAAGAGCTGCGCGCCCGACCGACCGATTCGCACGACATCGTCATCGAGACGGCTGATCCCCGTGAAATGGCACTCGATGCGCTTACGGAGATGGAAAAGGCCCTCAGCCAGACAGAGGAACTGCACCAGCAGGCTGCCGACGCACTCCAGCGCAACGAAATCCAGCCGGCGATGCAGTCGCTGGGGGTTTGCCTGGGGACCTGGCAGCAGGCACAGCAATGCCTGACCCAGAGCGCTGCCCTGCTTGGAATCGACCTCAATACCCTGCAAGTCGACGATCAACCGATTGTCGACATCATCACCCGATTTTCCGAGCAGTTGCGGGAAATCCGCACCGCCCTGGAACAACAGGACTACGTCAGCCTCAGCGATATCCTGACCTACGAACTATCCGAAACCAGCGCTGCCTGGCGAAATGCCATCGTCGCCCTCTCGACGGACATCGCCACGGGGAAATAGCAGACAAGGAGAACTTCCCCCGCGCTGCTTGTCTCCCAGTCTCCTCTTCTCCCTTCTGCTCACACCGCCTACAATCGGCCACCATGGATCTACACGCCCAATGCGAGCTGGGACAGCAACAGCTCATGCGCATGGAATACCGCCAGGCTGAGGCGACATTGGCTGCCGCCGAGGCCCTCGCCTGGCGCGATCGGGATTTTGATACCCTGGCGCGGCTGTACATGCCGCTACAGGAGGCGCGACGGCAGATCCGCCAGCGCTGCGGCGAAGGCGTTGTCTGCCTCGACCTGCTGGCCCAAGGCCCGGATGACCACATCTCAGCCGACCATGTGATGCGCCATTACCCGCACGGGCAGTTCCTCGTCGCCGGATGGGGAACCATCAAACCGGCTGTCGAGCTGCGCCGGCTGGCAAAGGAGAACGGGCTGTATCTTGAGACATTCCTAGCAGCGGTTTACCCCGTGGGCACTGCGCGGGCGGTCGCCATTGTCGCACTGGAAGATGCGCGCATCCCACCGGCCGGCGAAACCTCCATCGATGCCCTGCTGCATCAGCTCCCGCCAGGAAGCATCGTTCTGCATGAAAATGAACTGCCCCAGGGGCCGCGCAAGGGCACATCCGAAACCTACGCGGAAGTCATGGCGATGTGGGAACGCCTGCATGCCCCGTATCTGGCGGCTGCTGACGCCACAGCCGATCCCATTCGCCGCATCGAGGCCTATCGCCAGGTGATCCAGGTCGATTACGCCTGTGAACTGGCACACCAGAAGTTGAGTGACACGGCCCGTGAGCTGGTTCGGAAAAAGTGACGCACAAGTCAAGCTGACCGCACAGGACTACAGTTCAGCGGAAGAGCGTCACCCCCTGTAACGAACGAGCATTATCATCGGCAACAAGATTCACTTTCGTCGCAGGATCGCCAGATACCCACCATCGTAGTAGGCGGTATCAGGCACATCGCCAGAGGGCAGCACGCTGTCTTCCTCGATGAGCTCAAACTCGGTCTGCCGCTCCAGAAACGCCGCGACCCGTTGCTCATTTTCTTCTGGCCAGATGCTACAGGTGCTGTAAACCAGCAGCCCGCCGGGCACAATCGCGCTGGCTGTGTCCTGGAAAATCCGATCCTGTAACTTCGCCAGGCCTGACAGCGCCTTGTCAGTCTGCGCGTAGCGGGCTTCGGGGCGCCGGGCCATCACCCCGCTGTTGCTGCACGGCACATCCACAATCGCACAATCAAATTGCCGTGGTGTCTGTTCTGGCAACTCATCCAGCATCCCTGCTGGGTGGATGGTGATGCCCGACAATCCACGATCCGCCACCAGCCGCCGTAGCGCGTCAATCCGAACCTGGTTCGGATCCATCGCGACAACACGCCCCTGCTCGCCGACCAATTCATGCAGTTGGATCGTCTTGGTACCCAGCCCGCAACAGCGGTCCAGCACCGTCTGGCCCGGCTGGATGCCTGCCCGCTGCACCACCCGGGCTGCTGTGGGGTCCTGCACCTGGGCGATCCCGCGCTTCGCCCAGTCCGCCAACTGCCCAGCCTTGGCGCCGCGTACGACGAACAGGCCGGGCATCTCATGCGGTTCCACCGTAATGCCCTCATCCACCAGCACCTCTGCACTCTGCTGCGCAGCCGCCAATCGCACGATCGTGGGTGGTTCGCGATTATTGTGACGGCAGATCGCCAGCGCCCCTTCCACGCCCGCGATCTTCTCCAGCCGACGGAACAGTCCCGCCGGATGCGACAGAACAAGCTCCGCATACCGCACCGGATCCGTTTCATCGGGCAATGGCGGTGAGGGCTCGCGCGTTGCGTTACGCAAGATTGCATTCACAAACTTACTGGCTCGGCCGCGGCCGAAACGGCGCGTCTGCTCAACGGCCTGGTCCACCGCGGCGGAAACGGGGATGCGATCGAGGCAGCGCATCTGATACAGGGCGATTGCCAGGATCTTCTGCACCAGCGGATCAATGCTCTTAAGGGATCGCCCCGAGTAATGGCTGATCAGATGCTGTAACAGCAGCACGTTTTTGATCACGCCAACCACGATCTGCTCACCCAATGCCCGATCGCGTGGATCGGATGGCGTAGCCACCCGCCGGCGCACCAGGCGCGAAGGCCAGTTGGGAAGCGTGCGGCGGTCCAGTTCGATCAGCGCGTAGTCGCGGGACATAAAACCCTTTCCCTGGCTTCTATTAAGGCTCGTAAGGCTCGGCTGCTTATCCTATTCCATATCATCTCAAGAACAGGGAACGGGTGGGGAGTGTGACGCAACTCTGCCTTTGTTGCATTATTTTATATCAACAGTTGTAAAGCATGCCTATACTGGATGGGCAAGATTACTCTTCCACCCAGACTCGCAGGAGAGCCTTACCATGAATGTACGATTCCGCCGGTTTTGCCCTCACGTTGCTTGCGCCGTGCTGCTGGCATTCCTTACAACGTCGCACCCAGTAATCGCTCAGGCGGACGATCAGCCGGTGGCGAAGCATGTCATCCACCTCAGCGTTGATGGCTTGCGATCTGACGCCATCACGACGCTCGGTCCTGACACTCTGCCCAACTTCTATCGCCTGCGGGTTGAAGGCGCGTTCACCGACAATGCCCGCACCGACAACGACAGCACCGAAACCGTCCCCAATCACATGACGCAGGTCACCGGGCGGCCCGTCCTGGGTAACGATGGCCATGCTTGGAACACCAACGCCACCAAGCCACCGGAGTTCACGCTTCATGACAACAAGGGCACTTATGTCGCCAGTGTCTTCGATGTCGTCCATGATCACGGCCATCGAACGCTGCTGGCATTCGCCAAACCGAAACTGAAAACCATCGAAGCCAGCTACCGCGCCCATGGCGCCCCAGACACCATCGGGGAAGACAATGGCCACAGCAAGCTCGACAAGGTCCTTTACATCAGCGGCGCCGAAGCGTTGACTAACGCCGTCATCCGCGAGATGCAAAACCATCCCGCCCGGTATGCGTTCGTTCACTTCCGCGAACCTGATCGCGCCGGCCACGACCATGGCTGGAATCTCGAACCCGGCAGCGCGTACCTTGAGTCGATCAAGGTGGTCGACGCCCAACTCGGGCGCCTGCTGAACCTGATCGAGGAAGATGGCCGGTTTCGGGATAAAACCACGCTCATCGTAACGGCCGATCATGGGGGCATCCTCGGGACCAAGGGGCACAATGCCCCCGCCAATCCCGAGGCGTATGTCATCCCCTTCTACGTCTGGGGTGCCGGCGTTACCCCCGGCGATCTGTATGCAATGAACCCTGAGACGCGCCGCGATCCCGGGACCGATCGTGTGGATTACACCGCCCCCCTCCAGCCAATTCGCAACGGCGACGGCGCCAACCTCGCCCTCCAACTGCTCGGCTTACCGGCGATCCCCGGTTCAACCCTTAACAGGCATCAGGATCTCAACGTGTCGCAGATTTCCCAACCGGCTGCCCTGCAGCCGGTAACCCCCTAGTCCCGAATCGTCCATAGCAACACGAATCATGCCCAATATCCTGCTCTTTCAGACTGATGACCACGGCCAGTGGGCCTCCAGTCCCTATGGCAACCGGGAAATCATCAGCCCCACGTTGCAGTGGCTGGCTGATACTGGAATCCGGATGGATCGGGCATTCACACCGTGTCCGGTCTGTTCGCCGGCACGGGCCAGCACGCTTACGGGCCTGCTGCCCAGCCAGCACGGCATTCACGATTACCTTCAGGAACTGACAGTCGGCCGTGATCACCCCGGTATCGCGCCATTTATTACATTGGCGATGCGGCTTCAGCAGGCGGGCTATTTCACCGGCCATTGTGGCAAGTGGCACGCCGGCCGCGCCTTTCAAACCCAGCCGGGCTACAATTTCTACGTAGCACCTCACCGCACCAATGCGCGGTTCGGCGAGCAGCCGTTCCACGACAACGGTCGCGATCTGATGCATCACGGCCACCAGGCGCCGATTATTACCAATGCCGTGTTGCGATTCCTGGACCAGCACGCCGCAACCGCGGGCGATCGGCCCTTCTTCTGTTATGTCGGCTATACCGACACCCACTCGCCACACACGTCCCAGCCCCAGCGGTTGGTCCACCTCTACCGCGACTGCACCTTCGCCGAGGTGCCGGATGAAACCTTCAGCCCCACGCATATCTACGCCCGCATACCCGCCCCAGCCGACCCAGCCGAACAGCGGGATCACCTGCGCCAGTATTACGCTGCCGTCACGACCATCGACGAGCAGATAGGCCGCATCATTGATGAACTCGACAGCCGCGGGCAACTCGACAACACGCTGATCGTTTACACCTCTGACCATGGCCACATGAACGGCCACCATGGGTTGTACAGCAAGGGCAACGCCACCATCCCCCAGACCCTCATCGATGAGAGCATCCGCGTCCCGCTACTGATGCGCTGGCCGGGCATCCTCAGACCCGGCACCTGCGACGCGTTCGTCGACCATTGTGACCTGTATGAGACACTGCTGGACGCAGCGGGTGTTCCATCCTCGCAGGACGGACCCGGTCGTAGCTGCCTGCCGCTGTTGCGCGGAGAAAATGTGTCGTGGCGTGACGCGCAGTTCTGTGAATATGCCAATGCGCGCATGATCCGGACAGCTGACAAGAAGCTGATCGTGCGGTATCCCGGTCCCAACGGCCACTGGCCCGATGAGTTCTACGACATGGCGATCGATCCGCGCGAGCGCACCAATCGGATCGACGATCCGGCGTATGCCACGATTATCGCGGAGCTGCGCCAGCGAATCGAAACACACTTTACTCAGTATGAAGATCCTGCCCGGACCGGCCTTCGGGCATGGGAACAGCCGCGCCACAACAATTGGGAAGTATGGGCCTTGACCCCCGAAGAGGTGGAGCGACGGCGTTCAGGATGAGGTTTGGGTCTGCGCCCCTTCGGCCCGGTACTCCGCTCCTACGATCACCCGCAACCGTCGAGGAATCACCTCGATCTCGATCGGTGCATTGCTGATCAGTTCACCATCCACGTTGAACCACATGCCCGGCTTGCTCCAGATGACAACTTTTCGCGCCCGGCGATGGGTCACCGCTTCGCTCTGGGTGTAGTCGCCTCCCAGGAGGCGGGCTGCCACACCCGCCATTTCACCGATCGTGCCGGAGTGGACAATCACGACATCCAGCCAACCGTCTTCGGGGTTGGCTTGCGGGGCAACGACGACACCCCCGCCGGCTGTGCGACCGTTGGCGATGATGATGTTCAGCGCCATCACGGTTCCCACCGGTCCATCGTCGAGCCTCATGAACGTTTCATACCGCGTCAGATCCGGCAACACTTCCAGTGCCCCGCGCAGATAGGCAAGCGGCCCCCAGGTCTGCTTGATTTCATCGGTCATGACTTCATTCATCTGCCCCGTGAACCCACCGGCAGCTACGTTGCCGGCATAGAGCATGCGGCCTCCAGTCTGCACTTTCATCAGGTCGATGGTTGTTTCACGCCCCTGCTCAATCGTTGCCAGTGCAGCTTCGGGGTCGTCGGGAATCCCCAGCGTGCGCACAAAATCATTACCCGTCCCCAGGGGAATGATCCCCAGGCGCACTTCAGTGAGACCGCCTGTGACCATGCCATTGATGATTTCATGAACAGTGCCGTCGCCGCCGGCTGCGATGAGCGTATCAAATGCTTCTGGGCGAACGTTCCGGGCAATGCGACTGGCATCACCGGGCTTTTCGGTCTCCCGGATATCGCAGGAAAACCGATGGGAGATCCCTTCCAGCCATTGGCGCTGGTCGGCTGACCCGGCATTGGGATTGAGGATCAGGCAGGCCTTCATCGCCTTCGAGCATAGCCATGGGCAGGATTTTCCAGCAATCAGCAGAATCCGCGCGCAAAACGACACAAGCCCCCGGGAGGGGGCTTGTGTGCATGGATAACATCCGATCAGGGAGATCCGCCTCAGGCGGCCTTGCGGCGGCGGGCCAGCAGGCCAAGCGCCCCGACCCCCAGCACGCTCAGGCTGGCCGGCTCGGGGACGGCCGTGATCGTCGTAGGCGTAAACGCCTGGCTCAGGCTGGCACGATTGGCCCAGGCCCAGTTGTCCATGTGGAGGGTGAAGTTCGCGACATAGAACCCTTCGGCGTCCGGATTCCCCTTGTCGGGCGTGTAGGTGTAGTTCAGATTTTCGAAGATCGCGGTGAACGTTCCGGTGACGCCCGTCGGCTCGTTCTCGGCGGTGTACAGGCCGTTCTCGTACACGCCGTTCAGACCGCTGAGCGTCAGGTCAAGGGCGTAGCTGTGGTAGTAACCGAAGGACCACTCCATCGGACCATCATTGAACGGCGCCGGCCACAGACGGGCGTAGTCATGCGGCGTCTGGGTGGGATCCCGATGCGCGCCACTGCCGGTGATCTGGAACGTAAACTCCGTCCCATTCTTGCTGAACTGGCCGTTCATCGTCGTGACGGTGTTGCCGTCAAGGTCACCGATCTGGAAGAACCCTTCCTGAACGTTGCTCGGGTTGGCAACGCCGCTGTTGGAGTTGCCGGTGATGCTGTAGAACCAGCCCGTCAGGATGCGGATCTCGCGATTGCCATTCCCGTCGTCCGTCAGATACAGCGCCAGGTCGCGATTGCCGTTGTTGCTCGTGATCTGGTATGTGCCCAGAGGATTGATGCCAGCCTGTACATCTTCGAGCGTCGCATAACGTGTGACCGAACCCGAGTAAGCGAGGCGATCGGTCGAGACGAACATTTCGGCGGCATCCGCAGTCGATGGGTGCGTCAACATCGCGCCCGCCGCAAGGACCGCCGCAACACCCAGCAGACCACCTTTGCCCAAACCACTGCACTTCATCGTATGTTTCCTTCCACCCCTCCGGTGAGGGGAAGCTGCACCGCAAGCCCGGATCCATCTGGAACCACTCCGCGGGTGGGCCTGCCACAAATCGTTGCTCGTTCGTGTGAAGGTTCCCTTCCGTTTGCGGGGCCGTTGTGAAGATACAAATCGACACCCTGGAAGGCTGACCTCGTTGTCGGTTACCCATTTATCGGCGGGTGTGACTCCTCATCGCCACACCTCGTCGTCGGCGAGTTGACATAAACATAAAACGTAAATGAGAAGCGGCCACCGATTCTGCGAATACGGCACTCTAAAATTGCAGCGCAGATGAGATGCTGGGCAACTGGTAGGAATCAGTCTTTCAGGACTGTTTATGCGCTCATGTTATAGCCCTCAGGACGGCTCCCAGCGGCCGGTTGAATGCGCGATGCCGATGATTTTGCATCATTGCGATGCGATTTCAGACGTCGGCTGATCGTGTCGCTATTGTTGCGCAGATCACTGTAGCGGATAGCCGGTGCCGTCCAGAGACCCTTCGAGGTTAGCATCTCCGTCGACAGCGGTGGCGCAGCAGCCCCATGGCTGACATCACAGCCATTGCCAAAGCGCTTGTCGGTTCCGGCACAACGCACACCCGTTGCAGCACCTGGTTGTTGACCTGCAGCTCCCACAGCCCCGACCCGCCCCGAAAAGGCCATGTGCTCGATGCGCATTGGTCGCGCGGCATTCTAATGAGGGGAAATGCATCCTTATCAATGCTTCTCCATCACTCCGAAGCAAAAATTTGAGGCCTAAAGATCCGCGGATCTGACCGGCTGGCACAATCATCTCGATCGTTACAGGGGGCGCCGATCACGACCCGTTCCTTTGGCGCAAATGCAGATCCCATCAATAGATACGCGGATTACTCAACGGCGCACTCCCACAAAACGGGGTATCGTGCGTTCTACTTCTGCCACAGTCAGTCTGGCAAAACTGGCGGACGAACCGGGTCAGTGATCTGTTCGAACGGCGGCTGGCTGGCTGAACCAGCGTTGGGTTGCGGATCGGGCAGTCCTGCGTCGCCTTCGTGCCGGGTCCCCTACAGCCCCTTGCGGGTGGGCCTGCAAGAAACGCATTGATCGTCTGTGAAGGGATCGCTTCCCTTTGCACGACCGGAGCGGGACAGCCGACTTAACTTTATGCATCTTTGGCCTAAGTCCAGCAATATTGCGCCTCGTAGGGCAGGCTATTGCCTGCCGCGAGTGCCATATGGCCGTCTACGGCAGGCAAATAGCCTGTCCTACAGCGCTTACGTCAATCATGCATCATGTTGGACTGGCTGCGCCGCCAATTTTAGCCGCATTGTGGTGTGATTTCGTCGTCAACTGATCGTGTCTACATTGTTGCGCAGATCACTGTAGTCAATGTACTCGGTCGGGTCGGTGCCATTGAGATACTCTTCGACATTGGTATAGCCGTCCTTATCCGAATCGAGGGCGCCATCGGCGGGATCCTGCGGATCCAGGCCGTAGCGGATCTCCCATTCGTCGGGCATACCGTCACCGTCGCTGTCCACCGGAACCTCATCTGGATCGAACGTATATTCCGGATATCCGCCGACTTCCTTGGGATCGTTGATAATCCCATTCCCGGATCCGACGTTGCCCGTGCGCACCATCTCGATGACGCGGGTATCCACCGCATCGCGGCGCGGAAGCGTGGCACCGGCTTTCTCGAGTACCGTTTGATAGGCTTCAACCGCCGTCTGCTGGTGGATGGGCCAGGCTTCAAATGGCGTGTGCACGCGTGCTGCCTCCGGCGGTGCGCCGCGGTCTGATGCCTTCATGCCGCGCCAGTTGTCAGCCGTGACTTCGTCAACGCCTTCAAAGACGTTTCCAGCAACATACCACTTACCCGGACGTCGCTCGGCTGTGGGGAACCATCCCTGCCCTTCCCAGCGCCGCCCCGGCATGTACATGTTGCGCTCTTCGATGCGCGCGATTGTGTCGCGCATGTTCTCAGCCGCCGCCGGGCCGGGCTTGTAGTAGTTGTTGATGACGTTGATCAGCGACGTCTCGTCGCCACCGTCCATCGTGCGATGCCCCCAGTTGAAAATAACGTTGTTACGAAAATCAAACTCACCGCCCATGCCGATCGACGGATTGCGCGCGGTGTTGCAGGCGAAGAGATTGTGATGAAACGTTGCATCCTCGCCGCCCCATGTCCCGCCAAAAGCATGATTGCCGGCATTGAGCGCTTCGCTGGAGATGCAGTACTGGATCGTCAGATTCTTCACCGGCAGCTTGGTGGCGCTGCCGTCGGGATTCGGCCGCATGTAGCGGTACAGCG
>CAZSJB010000020.1:0-7285 GCA_964606625.1 uncultured Tepidisphaeraceae bacterium
CGATTGGCCAGACAGCCAAGCAGGGTGGTCTTGCCGCTGCCGGAAGCGCCCAGGATGCACAGATGCGATCCGGCGGGAATGTCCAGTGACATCCCGCACAGCGCCGTCACACCACCCGGATAGGTAACGGTGAGATCACGCAGGCAGACGGCTGTCGCAGCGGGTTTCTCCACTGCGACAGCCCGTGATTCAACCTGAGAGGGTGCGATCGTCATGCAGCATACCTACGGTCATTTAGCCAGCTTTTCGATGGGCAGGCCGACGTATTCGATGGCGTCGATCGCCTGCTTCACATGCTCATCTTCGTCTACTTTCACAAAGGCTGATGCGCCGTAGACATCCGCCAGCAGTTCAGGCTGTTCCTGCGAAAGCTTCAGCAGGGCATCGGTTACCTTCTGCTTCAGTTCATCTGAAAGGCCTCCGCGAGCGGCAATCAGGTGTGTCGGAACGCCGGGCGTCCGGGCTACCACCTTCAGCTTGTCGCGCTGTTCCTTACTGAGGTAGACATCCACGCGCGGGCCATCCATGGTGTAGTCGCTGACGGTCGCGACATCGCCGCGCCCCTGGGCGACCTGCTCCAGGGCCTGCGAGTATCCGTTGCCGAAGGTAGCGGATTTGAAGACGCTGCCCGGATCTTCGCCGGGCTTGAGCATGCCCTCTTTCACCATGCGGTAATAGGCCATGATATAGCCGCTGGTGCTGGTGGGGCTGGTGAAGACCATCCGCAAATTGGCGGCGTTGGCCTTGATGTCCTCGAAGCTGTTGATCTCGCTATCAGCACGGACCACCCAGATCGAGTCATACTCGGTGCGCGGCGTTCCTGAGGGGTCGGTCCGCTGCTCAGCCAGCAACAGCTCCGCGCCGCCGTCACGGCGCGCCAGCAGGAACGGCATGGCGCTGACGTATGCGAAGTCAGCTTTTTTGCTGATCAGTGCCTGGACCGAAGCCGAATAGTCGCCCGGAACGACGGTCTTTACCGGTTTGCCGATCTCCCGCGACAGATACTCGGCTACCTTGTTGGCGGTCTGCTGGATCTTCGCAGGGTCGCTTTGCTTCTGGAAGATGAAGACCAGTTCATCCGGGTCTTCAGCTCGGACCGTACTGGCGAATATTGCCACGATGAGCATCGCGAGGAGAGTTCTGGCTGATTTCACGTCAATCTCCTTGTTGAAGGACACCTTCAAGTAGGTGCATGGAGGCGTTTGTTGCTTTTATTATTTCCGATCAGGGTCGGCTTTGCCGTTCCAGTAACCGTTGTCGGGAAAGCCGTCACCGTTGTAGTCATCGAGTTGCTTGAGCTTCATAGTTTCAGCATGACCGTCACAGAAAACGACTGCCACCTTGCCGCCATTTCGCTCAGCCGGGGTTGAGCGGTATCGGTAAAAGATCTCGCCAGCTGGTCCCAGTTCGTCATCGGAGGGCCGGTAATAGGAATTGTTGGTTCCCGGGCCAGGGGTCTTGGAGACGCGGCGACTTCCTTTGGAACCCAGCTCTACCGAACCCAGTGGTGGATCGACCGTGTATACCCCATGCTCGGTGAAGACATCACCGCCATCGCGCGAGCCATTGGTATCGGCGATCGCGACGGTTTGGGCGGGAGCACTGATATCTTTGGTGGTAGCGCAGTACGGGGGAATGGTGCCTCCGATTGTCCGGCCATTGCCCAGGTACTGATAGTTGTATCCGTAACCGCCCCAGTAGATGGTGTCGGGCAGATCATTGCCGGCTTCATCCTGTGTATGGACGAAGGGCTTGGTCATGCGGGCACGCTCGTCGTCTGTCAACGCCGGACTCATATACACTTCGGTCGACTGCATGTAGGGGAAAATGATGTCTGCCCATCGAAGCTTCACCGGGGCGTATTCATCGGTGGCTGGGGGATAACGGCCATTGTAATCGTTGCGGTAGAACTCCAGACCGATTCCCAGCTGCCGCAGGTTGCTGAGGCTTTTGAGGGTCGTCGCCGATTCGCGTGCCTTGGTCAGCGAGGGCAAAAGGATGCCGATGAGAAGCGCGATAATCCCGATGACGACGAGGAGTTCCACGAGTGTAAATCCGCCTTGGCGGCGGGGAAATATGCCTGTAACCACAATCCTGCTCCCTTGGGTCAGCCATTCGTTGACGTTCCGATCCACGACGACTAGGCTGACAGGTCGTCGCTTCGGATTGCCGGTGCGTACCGGCTGGCACGTGTGACGGCGGGGCGACACTAATCGCCTCGATCCTCCCGGTGGCCGCCGGGAGGATCTTTTTTAATTGAGAACGAATCTCAGGTGGCAAAACATAGGCCATTGTTCAGCCCTGTCAATAGCTGTTGAGAATCTTTCTCAATTGATAAAGCGAACCCCGGCTGCGCTCTGGCTGTAACAAGAGCATTCATGAGCAGTTGCAAAGGAAAAGTTGTGGTTGCGATGAGCGGTGGAGTCGACAGCTCCGTCGCAGCCGCCTTGCTGCAGCGCGTGGGGTACGATGTGATGGGCGTCTTTATGCGCTTGGGGACCCCGCCCGGTGTGGAAGAAGCCGATGAAAGCGCAGCCTGCTCCGTCAATGGCAAACATAAACAGGGCTGCTGTTCTGTTCTGGATGCCACCGATGCTCGCCGCGTGGCTGGCATGTTGGATATCCCGTTCTATGTCCTCAATTTTCAGGAGGATTTCGGACGGGTGATCGACTATTTCGTGGGTGAATACAACGCCGGTCGTACCCCCAACCCGTGCGTCCGCTGCAATGACTGGCTGAAGTTTGGAAAACTTGCCCGATACGCCGAGGCGGTCGGAGCCGATTACGTTGCCTCCGGCCACTATGCCCGCATGGGCGTGGATCCGGTTACGGGGCAGAAGTCCCTGCTGCGCGGTCGCGATCACCGCAAGGATCAGTCATACGTTCTGTTCGGCATGACGCAACAGGCGATGCAGCATACGTTGCTGCCGATCGGTGAGTATGAAAAGCATGAGGTCCGTGCGATTGCCGAAGAGCTCAAACTGCCGGTCTTCAACAAACCAGACAGCCAGGAGATCTGCTTCGTACCCAATCAGGACTATGCCTCTCTGGTCCGACGACGCACCCCGGATGCCGTTCGTCCCGGGGAGCTGGTTACGGTCGACGGAAAGGCTGTAGGTGAACACCCCGGCCATCAGCATTTCACCATCGGCCAGCGAAAGGGCGTGGGGGTGGCGTTTGGATATCCCATTTACGTGGTGGATATCGATCCCCAGGCCAATCGCGTCATCCTGGGGGAAAAAAAGGACCTCCTGCGGCGCTCCCTGGAGGCCAATCAGGTCAATATTCTCTCATCTCGGGTTCAGCCGGGTGTACCCGTCTCCTGTACTGCCAAGATTCGCTATAACCACACTCCCCGGCCGGCGACGGTGACCTGGGATGGGGCCGATCGGCTGATTGTCCGGTTTGACGAGCCCCAGTCCGCCATTACACCCGGTCAGGCGGTTGTCTGGTATGCTGCTGCTGTCCTGCTGTGCGGCGGCTGGATCCAGCAGTCTCCCACGGAGGATTGAATTTTGGCGCCACCCGGGCAGGAACGAAGAGATTTATCGCACGCCCGGACTTGCCACATGGTGGCCGGAGTCTACAATTCCGGCCTGAACCCGATATCAATCTAACTGAGTTATTCAGTCGGAGCGCCGACCTTCAATGTTCAATTTCCTTCCTAAAGACACCGTATTTTTTGATCTCTTTGAAGGCCTTGCGGATCACGTTGTCTCCGTCAGCAACAACCTCCGCACCGCGGCTCGCGAGTTTCCCAACAGCCGGATGGCCATCCAGCGTATCCGTCAGGAGGAAAACGAAGCCGACGAACTGGCTCATCGCGCCTTGGATCGCCTGGATCGCACCTTCATTACCCCCTTTGATCGCGAAGACATTCACACCCTTATCGGCGAACTGGATGACATTGTCGATGTGGTCGATGCCCTGGCAAAACGTTTCGATCTGTACCACATCACCAGCATCGAACCGGATTTCCTCGAACAGACCGATGTACTGGTCCAGGCGGCTGTGGTGCTTCGAGATGCGGTCTACCGCCTCCGCAAAAGCCGTAAGCTCTCTGAACTGAGCGATAAGCTGATTGAAATCCATCGCCTGGAAAACACCGGTGATGATAACAACCACAAGGCCCTCTCAGCCCTGTATGACGGTTCACACGAGCCGCTTCATGTCATGAAGTGGAAAGAACTGTACGATCTCATCGAAACCGGGATCGACGGCTGCGAGGATGTGTGTAACACCTTGGAACGAATCGTATTGAAAAGCAGTTAAACGCGGTTTCGCGTCCGCCGGTCCAGTTGAACAACACATTACGGTTCGTCCCATGCTTACGCTGGTTCTGCTCATCATCGGGGTTGCCCTCGTCTTTGACTTTTTCAACGGTTTTAACGACGCCGCCAACTCCATCGCCACGATCGTCTCGACGCGAGTCCTCACGCCACTGCAGGCGGTTGCATGGGCGGCCTTCTGGAACTTCGTCGCCGCGTTTTTGTTCGGCACGGCGGTTGCCAGCACCATCTCCGACAAGCTGGTGAATGTTGATCCGGCGGTGATGGGCACGCCGTATCAGCAGTTGTTTGTGATTTTCGCCGGCGTGCTGGGGGCAACTCTCTGGACCGCCGGCGCGTCGATGATGGGATTGCCCATCAGCGTCTCCCACGCACTGATCAGCGGATACGGCGGAGCCGCCATCGCCCGCGCGGGCATTGATGGCCTGCAACTTCCCGGCGCCTGGCCGATGATCATTGCGTTTTTGTTTCTCTCGCCTCTGATCGGGATGGTGTTTGGCAGCGGACTGATGATCGCTGTTGCTTGGCTGTTCCGGCGATCAACGCCAAACCGGGTTGATACCGGTTTCCGGCGTGCCCAGTTGTTCTCAGCCGCCGCGTTCAGCCTCTCCCACGGGGCCAATGACGCGCAGAAGACGATGGGCATCATCGTCGTCACTCTTGTAACAGCCGGATATACCAATCTCACCGAGACCGGCTGGACGCCGCCCTGGTTTGAATGGTTCGGCATGAAGCACACCGTGGCTTGGTGGATTATCTTGCTATGCCACGCGGTCATTGCCCTGGGGACGTTGCTGGGGGGATGGCGCGTCGTGCGGACGATGGGCTCCAAGATTACCCGCCTTCAGCCGGTAGGAGGATTCTGTGCAGAAACCGGTGGGGCCTTTACCGTCATCGGCGCCAGCATGCTGGGGGTTCCCGTCTCCACCACCCATGTGATCACCGGATCGATCCTGGGGGTCGGCACGACCCGGGGGTGGAAAGCGGTGAACTGGGGCAGCGGCAAGAAAATCGTGCTGACGTGGATCTTCACGCTTCCATGTACGGCGTTTATCTCCGCGATTCTGTACATCCTGACCCACTTGGTACTGGATCTGATTGGCGTGGCTCACTAAAGCTCGCTTTGTCGACCGTACCTGTATCAACTCCACAAGGTCAAAAAGAAGATCCCTGCCGCGTATCCACGCCGCAGGGATCGTTACTTTTGGCAGGGATTGCCTGCCAGGGGGAAGGAAGGGTGTCAGCGAATCAGGCCAAAGCCATATTCGCTGGGGTTCTTGCTCTTTCCGATTCCCTCAAACCAGTGCAGCCAACGCACGCGTCCCTGGCCGTCATCTTCGTTCACGATGAACGCAAAACGGAAGGGGGTATTACCAACCGGATGCTCCAGGCCGAGTACCTCGAACGGTACGAACAGCCGGTAGTTGGTACGATCGCCCTGGCGATGAGCAGTGGCTGGGTGGGTCCACGCGCCCACCAGGGCCTGTTCGGCTGCCTGGTGGCACCATGCCTGCACTCCGTCGCTGGTAAGGGTGATCGCCAGCTCGACCACTTCATTGTCGCCGGGACGTTGTATTGCCAGTTGCACGCTGTCGCCGCGCCATATCAATGCGCCCGAATGCTCCTGCACATGCTTGTCGTCGATGACGTCGAACATGAACAGGATGCCTTTCTCGTTGTAGACCGCCGCGGCGCGGACACTCAGGTCGTCGGCTCCGCTCCACTGGCGGATCTGGGGATCGTGGGTCAATTCATGAACGTCTTCGATGCGCTTCAACTCGATTGCCGGCAGATCCTGCGGAATGGCCTGCGAAGCGTTCAGCGGAATGGTGCCCTCAATCGCGGTCACGCCGTAGCTGGCGTGCAATGCCACCGGCAGCGTGAATGACAGATCAATGCCGCCAGTGGCCCTGAGGGCGACCCCCAGATCCCGCGTGCCAAAGCGATCAGCTGCTGCGGTGGCTTGTAGCTTCATCTGCGCGGTCTGTCCCGGGGACAGCTCGACGACATGGGCGGATGATGCCGCGTCGGAGCCCTTGAGCTGCACCTCGAAACGCACCGGCTGATCCCAGGTATTGGTCAGCGTCAGCAGAATATCGGCGATGCCGCCGGGCACAGCAGCCACCTGCGGCGGATACGTCACAAACGACAGATCCGCCAGTTGCAGTCCCTCAGCCGGCGTGCGCAGATAGATCGGCAGGTTCTGGATCACCACAAACGCTAATCCCCCCTGCGGTTCGACCGTCTCCGTGCGGCCAAAGGTGTCGATCACCCGCAGCGGCGCGGATGTCTGTAGCGCCAGTACCACCGGATTTCCCTGGCGGGTTGGCCAGCAGACATGCACATCCTCCCTTCCGTCAGCCGAGCGAAAACTGTAGGTGGTCAGATCGGTGTGCAGATCAAGCGGCTCGATGGGGGTGGTGTTGGCCAACTGACGGATCAACTCGTTATAAGCCAGCAGCGAAGGCTTGGGCCGGTTGTCGACAGTGATCAAACCAAAGGAATCGTCAGAGTTGGGGTCCATGTCCCAGTAGTCCTGGAGCGTGAACCAGATATAGAACTCCATGTCGCTGTGGCGGGAGAAGGTGATCTTCTTCACCAGTGTATCGGCCTGGTTCCAGGCACCGTCAATGCCATATCCGGACCGCTCGCCGGATTCGGTGTTGCCGATCGGTTTTTGCTCACTGGCTTTGGCGATGAACTCTTCCATCCATCGGTAGCCGCGCAGGTACTTGGCGAATGCGCCGTGAGCATGGAAGTTGGCTACGTCGTAGGCGTTGTCGGCCTCCCAAAAGTAGGCTTCAAAGCCTTGCTTGTGCCTGGGATGGTCCAGGCCTGTTGAGCTGCCCGAGACAATACGGATCCGGGGGGCCACCGCCTTCATCGCGTGGTGGAAGATGCGCATGCCCTTGATGTAGTCCTCGAGATTGCCGTGGTAAAAAGAGATGTCCGGTTCATTCCAGATAATGAAGTGACGCACTCCCCGGCTGGCATAA
>CAZSJB010000020.1:7295-10816 GCA_964606625.1 uncultured Tepidisphaeraceae bacterium
AACTCGATGTACTTCACATTCGGCAGCTTGTTCAGTTCCGCGCCGATCCGGCGAATGTGCTGCTCCCAGGCATCCCAATGGTCGGGCATGTAGCGATCTTTGAACTCGGTCTGCGTCCAGCCGGGAACCGTGAAATACATCACCAGGGCGTCCATGTCGATGGCAGCCAGATCATTGACCATCTTCGCCATCGGCTCAACACCCAGGACACCCTCGCGCGGCTCAAACCGCCCGCCGGTCATGCCCACGCGGATCAGATCCAAGCCAATGCGACCCATCCAGTCCTGGTGCAAGGCGTTTTCCCCCTCTGCCTGCCAGGTGATCAGGTCCTACACGCCAAACATCATTCCCTGCCGATTAATGCGCCGGCCGTTGGGAACGAATACACCGACCCAATCCAGCATCGACACCTGCGTCGTGCCAGATTTTAACTCGACTTTCACCGCATACGGCCCCACGGGCAGGCGGCCCAGATCCAGCTCCACCTGCTGCTGGCCGTAACCCTCAACTTCCACCTGCGTCTGAGCGCGGGCCACGACCTGGCCGTCAGTATCTTCGGCAGCCAGCCGAACGGTAACCATCCGGGCGTCTGCCTCTGCATTGCGCAGCCGATACCGTACCTTCACCGGTTCCTGTGGATTCCAGGCAATGTCCTCGTAGATCGGCGAGATGCTTACCTTACGCTCGCGCGTGACAGTGCCGACGATTGTGATATTGTCCAAGAAAACGCTCCCGCTGCGCGCCTGCCTTTCTGACGTGGAAAAATGAATGCGCTCCACCCGAAGCGGCGGACGGATTTCCGCAAACTTGTCGACGGTTTCGGCATTGATGTCCAGACGGTAGGAACGCCACTCATTGCCTGAGAGCTCTACCTTACGGGTACGGAATCGCTCACCGGCTGCATCGAGCAGATCAAAGGCGATGGCACAGTTGAATCCCTTGGGATTGGCGTCGAACTCGATTGCATCGATGAACGCGCTGACTTCCGCCGTACGGGCGCGAGTGAAATAGATCTGCTTGGGTTGATCAGTTTCCTCAAAGGCATAGCGGATTTCACCTACGGCTTGGTCATATCGCTTTTCGAGGGTGCTACCACCCATGAACAGGCTACCAGCGAACCAGGCACCGGGTGCGGTACCGGTTCCGCCGGATGCCCGCCAGGTACCGATGTCCTCAAAATCGACCAGTACATAGCGGGATGGCTGAGCAGCGGTAACAGCGGTAGTGGTTAACAGTGATGCGACAAGCGCGCACAGGGATCGGAATCGCATGGAATATCCTCTGCGGTATGAAGTGGATTGGGATTGTCAAAACACGGATTTACCGGCTTGTAGCCACGACAGGCTCGATCTCACCCAGCCACTCGGCTGGAAGAGCCACACGGTAAACACGCAGCTCATCGACGACCATTTCAACGCCATGGGCATGCTTCAGCCGGCCTATGCCCAGGCCCTCAAAGGGCTGCAAACCGTCCTCCCATTTGCGGTTCTTTCGGCTAACAGCCTTACCATCGACATACAGGGTAATGGTGTGCTGTTTGGCATCATAAACAACCGCGATATTGTGGAACACGTTTGGCTTGAGCGGCGGAAAGTCCGAGCCGTTGCCCGCGGAATCGCCCGAGGCATCGCGTCCATACACTATGAAACCACCCGGGTCGTTGTCGGTCGACTCGCGCAGGCCAGCAACCAGCGTCAGCTCTGGCCAGTCAGCCGCCTGGGGAGCGTTCAGCAGTCCGAACGGAACCACAAACAGCCTGGGTGGCGCATCGATGCGTATGCGCGCCCAGAGGGTCACGCTCTGTTGCAACTCCGGTCGTTCGTTGCTGTTGAACACTGGCGCGAACAGCAATCGGCCGGGGCCGAGGGTGACCGTGCCATCTGCATTGGCGTGGGTAGTCTGACCGACACCAACGCCGCGTTCTTCCATGACAACGCCGCTTACGTCATCGACCAGCAACTTGTCGCCGTCCTCGTTAAAGGTCCAGCGGGCGACCATCTCATTCGTGAAATCGGCCTGTGCAGGCGCGGCTGCGCCGAGACTGATCAGCAGCGAACAAACGGTGGAGATGAAGGTTCTCATCATCGGTATTACTCCGAGTCAACGTTTGGTGGACAGAAGGTCTTACTGTCGCACCAGGTCCCAGCTCAAGCCGAACATCGGCACTGTCTCGACGTGTCCATCGAGGAAGAGAATGTTGTCTTTCTGGCTATGCCGGAGACTCGGATGCTTGTTAGCTTCGGGATTGGTCTTGTAGAGATCGTCCCAGTTGCTCAACTGAACCGATCCGACGTTGTTTTCTCCGACGAGCAGGATGCGAGCCGATTCGCGCGTTCGGTTGCTGCCAACGAGAAACTCCCCGACAGAGGTGATCTTCACCGGCCGTCGCCCATGCGTGTGGTTTGGATCAAAACGGTTGATCGCGTAAGAAATCCGCTCGCGATCCGTGGGGCCGGCGGGATTCCAGTCATGCTTGCTGGGGCAGCGGAACACACCGGTAGCAAGCAGCTCGTGCTTCTCGATCGACGGGGTACTTGCTTTCACTTCGCGGCCACCGAGGTGCGGCAGGATCTTGTACTCCCAGCGGTTGAAAGGCCAGCTTTCACCGTCCATCCAAGGAGCGGGCAGATAGCCCTTGTTGTCGTTGACGTACATCATCAAGGCCTGGCCGATCTGTCGCATGTTTGATGAACACGCCACGGCATTGGCGCTTTCCCGAGCCTTGCTCAGGGCCGGCATCAGGATGCTGATAAGCAGGGCGATGATCCCAATGACAACGAGCAGTTCCACGAGTGTGAATCCGCGCCGGGTGAGACAGGGCATATTGGTGATCTGTCGCATGACGGTCTCCCGTAAAAGAGGATCGAATAGCAGACATGAGACTTACAGCCGCGGCATCAGCCACGACGCCGGCGACGTATGAGCAGGGGGACTGCGCCCAAGGCCACTGCGGCCAGCCCCGTGGGCTCGGGGACAGGCACGGGGGTGATCTCGGCAATTTCTGATGGGGTCAGGGCGGTGTCGTAGATGCGCACCTCATCGAAGGTGAGCTGCGCTGCCGCTCCCGCAGCCATTTTGAGGCGTCCGATGGCAAATGACTGAAAATCCTGGAGGTCGGCTTCAAAGTCAAAGACATTCTGGTGTTCTTCGCCGTTCACGTTGACGCGGACCACCGACTGACCGTCCCGGGAGTCGTACACAAAGGCGATGTCGAACATGCCCTCCGGTGTTGCGGATCCGGATCGGCCGGTATCCGATCCGTCGGCCCGCTTGCCGTAGACAGATTCGCGCAGCGTGCCGCTGCTGTTGTGGTGGCGCGCCACGAGGGACATCTGTCCATAGTCCTGCGGTTTCGTGGCATTGATCAAGCCGATGTAAAAGCTGTCAGACTGAGTGGGATCCGTGAGCTGTACCCGTGCATAGATCGTGACGCTTTGGCGAAGCTGCGGAAACGCGGTGCTGTTGATCTCGGTGGTATACAGGAAACGGCGCAAACCAAGCGTGACAGTTCCGTCATCGTT
>CAZSJB010000020.1:10826-14731 GCA_964606625.1 uncultured Tepidisphaeraceae bacterium
AGCTGACTTCGAATGTAAAACCACCGATGTCGCCGGTGAGATCGGCGCTGGTTCCGCTGTTGAAAGTCCAGCGAGCGATCATTGTGCCCCAAGCACTGGATTCAAGTGCAATTAAGATCGTAATGGTGGCGATCGCTACGGTCGTGGCTTTGCGGATTGGGAACATGAGAGTCCTCCCGGAAGTGAACATGAATTATGACTTGGCCAGCAGAGTGTGTTGTTTGGTATTCAATCCACTGGTTCGAACCTGAAGCGGGCCGGTACGGGCGGGCAGGGTGGATTCGCCGACCCACACCGGTACATCGTCCGGCCAGATTTGCAGGGGACGATTCCAACCTTTTCCGTGCGTGCGGATCCACTCGACCCCCAAGCGGACAAGCGGCTCGCGATCGGGATTTTTTAAAGTCGTGATTGATGGGACCATCAGCCGGCATTCTTCCAGGGCATCACAGGTGCAGACAGAGAGATCCGGACCGATGGTGATGCCCAGTTCATGGGCTGCGCGCATCAAGCCGCATACGGCTCCAGCTGTGACACAGAACAAAGCTGTGGCGTCAAAATCCGGCTCAACCAGGAACGCTCGGGACACCTTGTGGGCCTGGATTTCTGGTTCTTCGAAGGGAGCAACGGCATGATCGCGCAGACGTGTCTCGATGCCATGTTGCTCGGCGGCCGTCTTCCATGCACTGATGCGCTGCTGGATCAGCCGGTTGTGTGGCTGGGTATTGAAACAGTCCACTCGGCGATGCCCCAGCGACGCCAGGTGTTCCGCCAGCCGCCAGATGAAGCGCGGCGAAGCGAAATCTACGCAGGGAATCCCCAGGTGCGTCAGATCCTCGAACAGCGTCACCATCCGATGCCGATCCCGCTGGAAGCGGTTGAGCAGCACCTCGGGCATGTCTGGAGAAGGGATCAGAAAAATGCCATCAAACTTGCCGTCGAGGGCATCGATGATGACGGGATCGTGACCACCGACGTAGTAGATGGACCGCACCGCGCCATGAAGCGGCTTGATGACGCGCTGAAGCGCCATCAACCAGCGGGCCTGGATTGAGGACTCGGACCCTACGAATGCAATGCTGAGCTTGGCATCCGGACGAAGGCGTGATTCGGCAACCGCAGCCCGTCCGGCGGATCGCCGGGGCAGCACACCCTGCTCGATCAGGTGCTGGACGGCTTTTCGAGCGGTCATGTGGCTGACGCCCAGCTCGGCAGCGATCTTGCGCTCTCCGGGCATTGCCGAGATGGCATAGGCGCCGCTGCGAATGCGGTTCTCGATGATGTTTGCGATTTGCTGAAACTTCACGGGATGTCGTCCATCAGGTGTATAACACCAGTGTTATACTTTGTGTTTGCGGGAGCGTCAAATAGAAATTGTCCATTTTTGTGTTCGGACGGTTGCCCGGAAGAGGGGCGGTGTCGGCTGTGCTTATCGGTCAGCCAGGACAAAAAAGGTCGTAATTCCTGTCCGCACCGTTACAATCGCGCCTTAAGTAAAAGTCGAGTCATGAGTTGGGTTCCAGGTGACCAGAATCGTCTGAGCTGAGGGAATGGCTAATGGGTAGTTTGTGTGACCAATGTGCTGCGCTGTGCTGCCGTTATTTCGCACTGCCGATCCAGACACCCGAGACGCGCAAGGATTACGACGACATCCGCTGGTATCTCTGCCATGAAAATGTGGCGGTCTTTATTGAGGATGACACCTGGTACCTGGCGGTGATGAACAAATGCAAGCACCTACAGAAGGACAACCGCTGCGGGATCTACGAGACACGGCCAAAAATCTGCCGCGGTTATTCCACCGACAACTGTGACTATCACGGGGGGGACTACAATTATGAAAAGCTGTTCACCAGCGCTGAACAGCTCTGGGAGTATGCCCAGGAGCAGCTCCGCGCTGCCCGTCAGAAGAAAAAAACGCGGGCCAAACCCAAAAAGGCGTCCACCATGCGCAAGCCGCGACTGCGGTTATCTCCTGCTGCGTTGAACAGTGGTGAGGTTACGCCCAGCCCCAACGGCAATGGTGTTCGGCTGCCGATTTTGAACTCATGACCCGGTGAGGATCTCAGATATGGCTGACCGATCCATCCATTATGAGGCTGCGTTCGAGGCATTCCTGCGCGAACGCAGGGTGCCATATGTCGCCGTCGATGAAACCAAAAAAGCCCTCTTCGCCAACGCGAAGCTCAAGAGCTTTGACTTTGTCGTCTACTCCAGGAATGGCCCCAATCTGCTGGTGGATGTGAAAGGCCGCAAAGCACTCGACGCCGGCTCGCCGGCAGGGTTCCAGACCTGGACCGGCGAGCAGGATGTCAGGGACTTGATGGAGTGGGAGCAAGTCTTCGGCGACGGATTCAAAGCGGTTCTCAGTTTTGTTTACTGGATCAATCCCCCCTTGATGCCCCAGCCGGGCATGTTTGCCTACCGGGATCGCTGGTACTGGATTATGGGAATCGACCTGGCGGAATACCGCTCCAACATGCGCCGCCGCTCGCCCCGATGGGAAACGGTCTGTCTGCCGGCGAGTGAATTTCAATCGCTTGCCCGGCCGCTGGAAAGCTGGTTATGATGTCGAACATGAAGGCCAAACTGCTGACGTGGGCACTGGCGATGATGGTGGTGCTGTTCAGTCCGGCGGCTGCGCTGGCACAGGACGACGATACGATCGACGCGCTGCGATATGGATACACGCAGACCGTTGAGGTGGAAGGCGGATCGGCTGCGCTGACGTGGCTGCTGCTGGTCGGTCTGGGTGTGCTCTGCTTTGGTGTGTTGTTCAAGGACGCCAAGCGCACTCACCTGGATTGAACTGCATCCTCATCTGTTCTGTCTCGAACCACCGTTCTTCCGGTCCAACAAACTCCAACACCAAGAGGAGGCATCCGATGAGATCAAAGGTCATATGGGCCCTGGTGGGCGCAAACATCGTGCTGGCTGCGATGCTGAGCATGCACCTGTTCCGCGAATCGGAGGCAGTGGCACAAGTGGCGCGTCCCTCGGAATATCTGATGATTCCTGGCGAAGTTGCCGGTGGCCGAACAGGGGTTGTATACGTGGTGGATACCACCAACGGGTTGCTCGGTGCGATGGCGTACGACGATGCAAATCGCGCTATTGCGGTCATGCCGCCGCTGGATCTCAATCGCGTCTTCGCTGCCGCAGCCGGTGGCGGGGGTGGTGGCCGTCGCGGCCGCTAAGCGTTGAGATAGATGCCTTGAACTGATTTTGCTGGGTAAACCTGAGGATCATCATGAAACAGACACTGCCCATTATTCTGCTGAGCGTGACCGCCGTGGTGCTGGGACTGGCCAACCTTGCCGTTTGGAATGACGCCCGAGCGGCAACTTCGATCAAGGATCGTGATTATCAGCTTGTGACCGCACGCACCCAGGATGGCGGTGAGGGGCTGTACATCACCGACAACCGCACCGGCCTGATGGCCATCTTCACCTTCGATCCGGGGACGCGGACGCTGGTTCCTCGGGCTGTGCGCCCCGTCAGTGATGCCTTCAGCCGCTGATTGGCGCGCTTGAAGCCCGGATTGAGTCTGCTCGCCTGTGCCTGCTCTGGTCTGGGCCCAGGGGCATCAGGTGGCTGCGGTGATTTTCTATCCGGCGAAGGGCGGATGCCTCCCCGGATGGGGTCAGGCGCGCTTAGAGGCGCGTTTACGGGGAGCGCTTTGCCTGGCTGGTTTGCGGGAGGATTTTGCCGTGGAAGGGGCAGCCGGCGCGAGCATATCGCTGCGGGCGGATTCCAACAGCTCGCGCGCCTGCGCGCGGGTCGTTTGCGTGATGCGTTGACCACCGATCATTTCCGCCAGCTCTTCGATGCGTTCTTCACCCTCCATGACGCGAACCGTGGTGGTCGTCTGGCTACCATCTGATTCCTTGCGGACCGTCAGATGC
>CAZSJB010000021.1:0-14507 GCA_964606625.1 uncultured Tepidisphaeraceae bacterium
AGCTGCGCACGGCGATCGAAGCCGACAGCGGGATGGTGCTGGTGGTCGGCCCGACCGGATCGGGCAAGACGACGTCGCTGTACGCGTCCGTGCGCAGCCTGGATGTCAACGAACGCAATGTCGTGACCATCGAGGATCCGGTCGAAATCCAGATCGAGGGCGTGACGCAGATCCCGGTGGATGAAGAGGGGGGCAAGGGATTCAGTGCGCTGTTGCGATCGGTGCTGCGGCAGGATCCGGATGCGATCCTGGTTGGTGAGATTCGCGATCCGGAGACCGCCCGCATTGCCATGCAGGCGGCCATCACCGGCCACCTGGTCTTCAGCACGCTGCATACCAAGGATACCATCGGTACTGTCTTCCGGCTGCTGGACCTGGGGGTGGAACCCTACCTGGTTGCACAGGCACTGCATGTGGTGCTCGCACAGCGACTGGTGCGCAAGCTCTGTCCGCATTGTCGCAGGGTGGTTCAGCCGACCGAACAGCAGGTCCAGAAGATGGGCAAGTGGGCAGAAGGGGTGAAGCAGATTTACGAACCCCGCGGCTGCCCACGGTGCCTCGGTACCGGCCATATCGGCCGACGAGCGGTGTTTGAATTGCTCAGCACCACCGATGAGATGCGCAGCGCCATTTTGAAGAATCCCTCCGTGGAAGATATCCGTAAGACCCTGGAGGGGACGCCCTTCATGCGGCTGCGCGATCACGGATATCAGCTCGTGGCTGAAGGCATCTGCGCTTTTGATGAGATCGAGCGTGCCGTAGGGCGGTAATGGTGGTGTGAGCGGGCGGTGTTCCCGCAGGCTGGCTGGAGGGGTGTGCAGATCATCCGAAGTGATGACAGACGGTGTATATGCCCTTGTCGCTGCTGATCAGCGCAAAAGTGTCCACTGTGAATGCCGGCCCGGGAGGCAGATGTTGCACGGTGTGCAGCAGCTTTTCCCGATGGCCCTGCCGCAATCCCATCTTGCAGCGTCCTAGGGTGACATGTGGCCGGTAGGGACGGTGTTCCTTCTGGCAGATGCCTTCGAGGGCTGTTTCGATCTGCTCAAACAGGGTGCTGAGCTGATCGGTGTCACCGCTCACGCCGGCTGCGATGATCCGGGCGGGTTTGTGGGGCGGAAAGCAGACGATGCCCTCGCAGTGCAACGTGATCGGTGATTCAATCACCACGGTCTCCAGCGTGTTGATCACGTGCGGAACGTCCGGATCGGGCACTTCACCGATGAACTTCAGCGTCAAATGCAGTTTCTGGGGCAGTGTCCAGCGCACATCGTGGGTCACAGCCGATGCTTCGCGGATCACACCTGCCAGGTGCTCGCGCACGGGGTCGGGCAACTGAATGGCTGTGAATAACCGCATGGATTCTAGAAGCTCATGGCTTGCTTGAAGGCCAGCCAGCGCTCATCGATCTGCTCGCGGGAGGTCTTCTGCAAGCCGGCCAGCGAGAAATCGCAGATCGTGTGGCTGGCAACGACCGTCCCGAACGCCAGCGCCCGCTTAAGGGTGGCTGGGGAGATGCTGCCGTTCTGGGTGGCCAGGTAGCCCATCATCCCCCCGGCAAAGCTGTCCCCGGCGCCCGTGGGGTCCACCACTCGCTCGGTGGGATAGGCCGGAAGGACAAACGTATCGGCTTCCGTGCACATCAGGCAGCCGTGTTCACCTTTCTTGATCACAACGAACTTCGGACCCATTTTCAGCACATCGCGGGCGGCTTCGATGAGATTCTTTTTCTCGGTGAGCAGCCGAGCTTCGCCGTCATTGAGAACCAGGCCATGAATCTTCCCCAGCAGCTTGACCAACTCGGCGCGCTCGGTCTGGATCCACAGATTCATCGTATCTGCCACCAGCAGGCGGGCATTGGGGAAATTGTTGGCCATTTCCTGCTGGAGCACGGGATGTGTGTTGGCCAGGAACACGTATCGGCTGTCGCAATATTCCTGCGGCACCTTCGGCGCCTGCTCCGCCAGGACATTCAGATCCACTTCGATGGTGACCGCCTCGTTCATGTCGTCCACGTAAGATCCGTGCCAGCGGAACGTTTTGCTGCCAGCCCGCGTCTCCAAGCCGCCCAGGTCCACATCACGTCCTTCAAAAATGTCGAAAAACGACCGCGGGCAGTCTTCGCCAACCACTCCCACCAGGCGCACCGGAGAGAAAAACGACGCTGCATAGGCGAAATAGATCGCAGATCCACCGATCACGTCCTCACGCTTGCCGTAGGGCGTTTCAACAGTGTCAATTCCAATCGAGCCGGTCACCACCAGTGACATATCGGGATTCCTTTCAAGGCTGTAATCAAACGCCGGGAAGCTGGCGAACTTTCACACGCGATCGCGTTACCGTGTAAAGGCGGCCTGGCGACAGGCGCTTATAGCGGGCAAAAAGGCGATCAATAGCATCATCCTGTTCGACGTCACCCTCGTCCACCCCCAGCAGGACCACCGTCCGGCTGGGAAATGCAAGTTTCCGCTCGAAAATGGCGTCGATCAAGGCTGCGTCAGCCGTCAGCAGATCCAGTTGCCGGCTGTGGGCCCGCTTGAGGACTTCATCCACAGACGCCGTCTGCGGCAGTTCAATGTCCGCTAGGCGGACAGCCTGATGGCCGTGCCGGACCAGGGCGTCGGCAACCGCGACGGTGAGATTTCCGTGTAATAACCAGCGCATGGGCGAAGCATCCTACTGACCGTCTCGCCAGATGCCAGCGCTGGGAGCGCGGAATCCGGTTGCAGACTCGGGATGTGGCAATTCTCCCTCTGCCGCATTCTTGTGACCTGCCGCGGGGTCGGTTACAACCAACAGCATGATGGCTGAGCCCAAAATTACCCTCGAACAGGTGCGCCATGTCGCAAAATTGTCGCGCCTGGCCCTAAGCGAACAGGAGCTGCAGACGCTGACGCCCCAGCTCGAATCGATTCTCTCGTACATCAACAAACTGGCCGAACTGGACGTGAGCAATGTCGAGCCGATGGCTCATCCTCTGGATCTGCACAATGTGCTCCGTGACGACGTGGTTGAAGAATCCCTACCCCTGGAGAAAGTGCTACAGAACGCGCCCGAGTCCGATGGGCCGTTCTTCAAGGTGCCCAAGGTGATTGGTGGGGATGAAGACTCAGCTGGATAGACCCTAATTCCATGTCCACAGACTTTGATACACTCCTGGCGGCGCGCGACGCGATTGCGTCGAAGCAGATTTCAGCGGTTGAGCTGACGCGCCGGACACTTGAACGAATCGAACAGTTTGATCCCACGCTGTGCGCGTACACCTCGATCGATGCCGATCGTGCGCTTCAGCAGGCGCGCGACGTGGACGAAGGCCGGCGCACCGGCCCCTTAGCCGGCGTGCCGATTGCTCTGAAGGACAACCTGTGTACCAGTTGGGGAACAACCACCTGCGCTTCTCGTATGCTGGCGAACTTCCAATCTCCGTACGATGCGACAGTGGTCCAGAAGCTCGAGCAGGCTGGGGTGGTGTTCCTGGGCAAGACGAACATGGACGAGTTTGCGATGGGTTCGTCCACCGAGAACAGCATCAACGGTCCCACGCGCAACCCCTGGGATACGAACTGCGTCAGCGGCGGATCATCCGGCGGATCGGCAGCCGCGGTGGCGGCCTCAATGTGCATGGGGGCCATCGGCTCGGACACCGGCGGTTCCATCCGCCAGCCGGCAGCGTTTTGTGGAGTGGTGGGATTAAAGCCCACCTATGGCCGCGTCTCGCGCTACGGCCTGGTGGCGTTTGCCTCGTCGCTGGATCAGATCGGACCGTTCGGATGGACAGTGACGGACTGCGCTGCTCTGCTCAACGTGCTAGCGGGACCCGATCCCAAGGACAGCACCTGCATTCCCCAGCCGGCCGAGGATTACCTGGCTGAACTGGATCAGCCGATTCAGGGGCTGCGCATTGGCATCGCCAGGGAGTTCAATATCCCCGGGGTCGATCCGCAGGTCAGTTCGGCCATCGAAGCAGCTGTGGACCAGTACCGCTCGCTGGGCGCGGAGATCGTCGATATTTCGCTGCCCCATACCGAGTACGGCATCGCAGCCTACTACGTCATCGGACCCAGCGAAGCCTCCAGCAACCTGGCCCGCTATGACGGTGTCCATTTCGGGCATCGCACGCGTGAGCCGGTGCGGGATATCATCGAATTGTTCAGTAAGTCGCGCAGCGAAGGGTTTGGCGCCGAAGTGAAGCGCCGCATCATGATCGGGACGTATGCCCTGTCCAGCGGTTATTACGATGCCTATTACCTGCGGGCGTTGAAGGTGCGACGGCTGATCCGCAACGACTTTGACGAGGCGTTCAAGTCGTGTGACGTGATCCTCTCGCCGACCTGTCCCACCCCGGCATTTAGCATTGGCGAAAAAGTATCCGATCCCCTGGCGATGTACCTGACCGATGTCTTCACGGTGACGTGTAACATCGCCGGGATTTGTGGCATCAGCCTGCCGTGCGGATTCACAACGGGCGATCAGCCGCTGCCGATCGGCTTGCAACTGCTGGGGCCGGCGTTTGGTGAGAAAACCCTTTTGCGTGCCGCGCGGATGTATGAACAGGCAACGCCGTGGCATCAGCGTCGCCCGAACCTGGCGACAATTGCCTGATGTCTCCCTGGAGATGCCGCTACAATGTAAATCCCATGCCTTCACGCCTGATTCAGCTTGTTGACCGATTGCCGCAGGCAAAGATCCTCCTGGTGGGGGATCTGATGCTGGACAAGTACGTCTACGGCCACGCCGAGCGTCTCAGCCCCGATGCGCCCGTACCGGTCCTGCATTATCAGCGTGAAGACGCCCGGCTGGGTGGGGCGGGACGCGTGGCAGCCGATGTCGCGATGCTGGGGGCGCGCGTTGATGTGGTGTCGGTCATTGGTCGGGACGAAACCGGGCGGCAGATCCGCCAGATGCTCCAGGAATGCAGCGCGAATGCGGATGGATTGATCGAGGAGGGGGATCGGCCTTCTACCAGTAAGATCCGTCTGGTGGGGCTGGCGCAGCATCGCCATCCGCAGCAGATGATCCGGCTGGATTATGAAGCCACTGCCCCCGTCACCGGCGAGCTGGCGAAGCGAGTGATCGCGGCATTCGAGCAGCGGCTGGACGATTGCGATGTGGTCTGTCTGGAGGACTATAACAAGGGACTGCTCAGCGAGGGGGTCTGCCGCGAACTGATCCAGCGTGCCCGTAAAGCCGGCAAGCCGGTCATGGTCGATCCTGCGGCGCTGGCGAGCTATGACAAGTATGCCGGTGCAACGGCGATCACGCCCAACCGGATCGAAGCCGAAAAGGTGACGGGCATCGCCTGTCATGACGAGTCCGGCTGGCGACTGGCGGCTGAGAAGCTGTTGACGACGCTGGGGCTGGAGTGTGCCGTGCTGACGCTCGATCGTCATGGCGCCTATATGGCAACAGCCGACGGCGAGCGGAGATGGATCAAAACACGTGAGCGAAAAGTGTACGACGTTGCCGGCGCCGGAGATATGGTGCTGGCCATCCTGTCGGCTTCGCGGGCAGTGGGGGCACAGTGGAGCGAAGCCGTCACCCTGGGCAACGTGGCGGGCGGCCTGGAGGTCGAAAAGTTCGGTTCGGTGCCACTGACCCGTGATGAGATTGTCGCGGATCTGCTGGCAGAAGCCGGAGAAATGGGCAAGCAGCGCAAACTCGAAGCCCTCTTGCCCGAGTTGAAACGGCATCGCCGTAATGGTCGCACGATCGTTTTTACCAACGGATGTTTTGACCTGATTCACCTGGGGCATGTCAAATATTTTCAGTTTGCCAAAGCCCAGGGAGATCTGTTGGTGGTGGGGGTGAATACCGACGCCAGCATCCGCGCACTCAAAGGCCCCAAGCGGCCGATCATCAACGAGCAAGACCGCATGAGCGTCTTGGAAGAGCTCAAAAGTATCGATTACCTCGTGATGTTCGATGACCCCACGCCTATGCGCCTGATTAAGGCGATCCGGCCGGATGTGCTGGTCAAAGGAGCGGACTACACCAAGGAAGAAGTCGTCGGAGCCGATTTTGTCGAGCAGTACGGCGGACGGGTCGCCTTGGCGCCTCTAATCGACGGCCGTAGCACCTCAGCCGTCATCCAACGGATTCTCGAAGCCTACGGCTGAAGTCACCATTCCCTCCACCTTGGTCAAGAGGCTAAACTGGCTGGACTCTCCAGGCGCCGATTGCTCTGGAGGCACCGAGCATTGTTCATTCAGCCACCACTGGATTCATTCAGTTTTAAACACCACGGAAAGACGAACAGTCGTTTGACTCCCTCTCTGGCAAAGACGTAACATTTCTCCCTAATGATGCGCAAACCATTCCTATTCGTCGTGCTGCTTTGTTCTTCGTTTGCCTTGGCTCAGCAAGGCCCCGCGCCGGTCACGGTTGGGCTGGTGGAGCAACGTCCTATCGAACTGACCCGTCCCCTGGTAGCGACTGTAGAAGCCGTCACCAGTACTGTTCTGGCTGCCGAAACCGAGGGTTTGGTACAGGCGCGTGATTTTGATGAAGGCCAACTGGTCGAGGTGGGTAAAATCCTCGTCACCCAGGATGTGCAACTTCTGGAAGCAGAACGAGATGCAGCCCAAGCCAATGTCCGGTCCGCTGAAGCGATCCTCGCCCAGGCAAAAGCCGAGGAAGCCAACGCCCGGCAAGAGCTTGAGCGCCTCAAACGGCTTTACGAATCCAATACTGCCACCGAAAAGGAGTTCCGGGATGCCATCACCCGGGCGGATGTCGCGGAGGCCACCGTCAAAGCCCGCGAAGCAGAACTGGCAAGTCGACAGGCGGCGTTGCAGCGGCTGATCACCCAGATTGACAAATCGAAGATTCGAAGCCCTATCAATGGGGTGATCGCCCGTCGGTATGTCGAGGTGGGCCAATGGCTGAGACAGGGAGATCCGGTAGCCGATGTGGTCCAGTTGGATCCGCTGTTTGTGCGGGTCGGCGTGCCCGAAGCTGTTCTTCCTCGTGTCAAGCTCGGTGACGAAACCAGGGTCATTATTGACGCCCTGGGGATCGAGGTTGTCGGCAAAGTGGAGCAGATCCTGCCACGGGCCGACCCCGCCACCCGCACGTTTCCGGTCAATCTGCTGATCTCCAACCCCGACATGACCATCCGGCCGGGCTATTTCGCCCGCGTTGTGCTGGTCTGGAATGAGCAGGGTGGATCGGTCACTGTTCCCAAGGATGCCGTGATTACGCAGGATCGCCAATCCCGCGTGGTTGCGGTGCGCGATGGCAAAGCTGCAATCATCCCCGTTACGCTGGGTCCCAGTGACGGCCGTTACATCGCCGTCACGGGCGACCTGAAGCTCGGCGAGATGGTCGTCACCCGCGGCAATGAAGCCTTGCGTGACGGCCAGGAGCTTCGGATTCTCAACCAACCAACCCCCAACCCGACCTCGGGCAACATCCCGGGAGAGGCCGCTCCACCGCAAGCGGAGTCGCAGCCACAGTAAACAGCCTGAGCTTTCACCGTTGAGACGTCATGAACATCATTGAACGATCCATCCGCCTGCCCGTTACGGTGACGGTCGCCGTCATGCTGGTGCTTATTTTCGGGGGCTTGGGGCTGCTGAATACCCCGATCCAACTCACGCCCAACGTTGATCAGCCGGTGATCTCCGTGACGACCACCTGGTTTGGCGCCTCGCCCCAGGAGATGGTGCGCGAAGTGGCTGAGGAGCAGGAAAAGGTGCTCAAGGGCGTCTCCGGCCTGCGGGAGATGTCCAGCAGCAACATGGAAGGTCGCACCGAGCTGCGCCTCGAGTTTGCGGTGGGAGTCGATAAGGAAGCCGCCCTTAACGAAGTGCGCGACAAGCTCCGGCAGGTCCCCGATTACCCGGCTGAGGTGGATGAACCGATCATCGAGGCGATTGACTCCAGCAACCAGGACTACATCGCCTGGATGCTGTTGATTCAACGTGAACCTCCAGGCACGCGCGGGCTGCCGCGCGAAGGATACAACGGTGATGTCGCTTCGCTGGGCGATTTCCTGGAAGACGAGCTTCAGCCGGTCCTCGAGCGTGCAGAGGGGATTGAACACATCCGCATCTTCGGAGGGCGCGAACGCGAAATGCAGGTTCGCGTCAACATGCAGGCTCTGGCTGCCCGGGGCTTGACGCTCGATCAGTTGATCCAGGCGCTCCAGGACGAGAACGCGGACATCACCGCCGGCACGATCGCCGAAGGCAAGCGCGAAACCAGCATCCGGGTCGTGGGTCAGTATGAAGCTCCCGACCAGATCATGAATACCGTGATCGCCTACAGCGACCAGGGGGCGCCGACCTATGTGGCAGATGTTGCCACCGTGGAGCTTGATTTCAAAAAGGAAGTGGCCTTTGTGCGGTCGATGGGTGAGCCAGTCGTCGCCATCGCGGCCCAGCGCGAGGTGGGAGCCAACGTGCTCGATGCCATGGCGGCACTCAAGGAACAGATCAAGGTTGCCAATGAGACGATCCTCGAGCCCACCAACTGGGGGCTGGAACTGGTGCAGGTGTATGACCAGACGGTTTATATCTGGGACGCTCTGTACCAGGCGCGCAATAACCTGCTGATCGGGGCGATTCTGGCTGCGGTGGTGCTGTTTGTCACCTTGCGGAGCGTGGGCGCGACCACGGTCGTGTTGGTGGCGGTTCCCATCAGCGTCATGGGAACCTTCCTGGGTCTTTGGCTGACCGGCCGCAATATTAACGTCATCACGATGGCGGGGCTGACTTTCGCGGTCGGAATGGGCATCGACAACGCAATCGTGGTGCTCGAGAACATCTTCCGTCACCGGGAGATGGGCAAGGATCGCATCCAGGCGGCGATCGACGGAACCCGCGAGGTGTGGGGGGCGATCGTGGCGGCCACGCTGACGAACGTGGTGGTCTTCCTGCCGATGGTCTTCATCCAGGAAGAAGCCGGCCAGTTGTTCCGGGATATCGCGGTGGCGCTGACGATTTCGTTCTTCTTCTACCTGTTTGTCGCGCCGACGGTCATGCCCATGCTGACCACCTGGTTCCTTCGTCGCATGCCGGCGGGGCTACAGGATGATGAATCCAAGGGGAATCAGACGGTCCTGGGCAGGGTTACCCGTCCGGTAGGGCTGTTCGAGAAGTGGGTCAGCCAGAAGTTCCATGACATGGTGATCTGGCTGACGCGGGGTGTGTGGCGCCGCGTTGTACTGGTCCTCACACTGGTGGTCCTGGCAACGCTGGGAAGCTGGTGGCTGATGCCGCCGCGGGACTATCTGCCCGCCGGCAACCAGAATCTCGTTTTCGGCATTCTTTTGCCGCCGCCGGGGTACAGTCGCGACGAGTTCCGCAGCATGGCGTATCACGTTGAGAACATTCTCAAGCCATGGTGGGAGGTCGGCCCGCGCCCAGGTGACAGCGAAGAAGTGCTCGAACAGAAGCGCCAGCGGTTGCAGGAGCTTCAGGCAGGATGGCGGCAGCACGTCGACCAGAATGTCATTCCCGCTCTTGAGAAGCAGATCGCCGCGGCTGAGCAGGCCGTCGCCGCCGGCGCCATGAGTCGCGAGCAGGCCGACAAGGCCACCGAACAGCCGCGCGCGATCCTCGCCGGTTTGCGTTACGCACCGCCGCCCCCTCCGATCGACAATTTCTTTTTCGTGAACTTCGGAAACATCGCCTTCATGGGCGCCAGTGCCAACCATGAGGACGCGGCGAATGTCAGCTCGCTGGGATTTCTGATGAACGGGTCGATCGAAGGGATTCCCGGGACATTCGGGTTCTTCCAGCAGGCGCCGATTTTCCGAACCGATCGGTTCGGAAGCGGGCTGACGATCCACGTCACCGGGCCCAACAACGATCAGGTGCTCGCCACCGCAGCCATCATGCAGGGCGTTCTGATGGAGGTGTTCTCCACCTATCCTCAATCCGACCCGAACAACTTCAACCTCGGTCGCTCAGAGGTCCAGATCGTTCCCGATCGTGTGCGCGCGGCGGCAGCCGGTGTGCCCACAAGCCTCATCCGCACGGCACTGGCGGTTGCTGTGGATGGCCGGGTGGTGGGCGACTACCGCTATCAGGGTCGGGCTGTGGACCTGACAGTTGTTACCGATCGCCCACGCGAAACCCATCGCACGGAAGACCTGGGGGACGTGCCCCTGGCGACGGTCAATGGCGAGATCGCTCCGCTGGGCAGCGTGGTGCAATTCATCCAGACCAGCGCTCCCCAGCAGATCAACCGGATCGAAGAGCAGCCGGCGGTGTCGTTCAACGTTCAGCTTCCGCCCGCCATGACCATCCAGCAGGCTGCGGAAATGATTGAAACGCGCGTGGCAGAAATGCGGGACGCCGGCATCATTACGCCGGAGATTCGCATCATCACCGCTGGCAGCGCGGATCGCCTTCGAACCTTCATGCGGGCCTTCCTGCCCGGGTTCATTCTCGCAGCTGTCGTGACCTACCTGCTGATGGCGTCTTTGTTCGAGAGCTTTTTGCATCCGTTTGTCATCATCCTGACGGTGCCCTTCGGCATGTTCGGCGGGTTTGTCGGGCTGGCGCTGCTGCACTGGTTTGTGCCGACGACCAAGCTGGACGTGCTGACCATGCTCGGATTTGTCATTCTGATCGGCACGATCGTGAACATGCCGATCCTGATTGTTCACCAGGCGCTGAACAACATCGCCAATGGCATGGACCGGCCACGCGCGATTGCCTTCAGCACGCAGACCCGTGTCCGTCCGATTTTCATGTCGATCATCACCTCGGTTGCCGGAATGAGTCCGCTGGTGATCTTCGGAGGGGCAGGATCGGAACTGTATCGCGGGCTGGGGGCGGTGATCGTGGGAGGCTTGCTGCTGAGCACGTTCTTCACCCTGTTTATCACGCCCACACTGATGAGTCTGGCATTGGATATCATGGATGGGCTGCGGCGACTGTTCCGCCGACCACCGCCGTCGCATCCGCGACGGACTGTGTCAGCGGATCAATCCGATGCGAAGGAGAAGCGGCCCGAACCGGTCACTGCACGCACCCGCATTGAACCGGCGTAATATTGGCGGGTCAGGGTATTCAATGATGCCAGCCATCGATACATTGGAGGCATGGATGACGATATTCAGCACGTGCTGATTGGAGACGAGCAGATCGCCGCGCGGGTGCGCGAAATGGCTGCGCAGATTACCGCCGACCACGCTGCTTTCGAGGAAATCACCATCATCCCCATTCTGACAGGGGCGATGATTTTCTGTGCCGACCTGATCCGCCATATTCCCAAGGCGATGCGCATCAGCCTGATGGCGGTCAGTAGTTATCCAAAGCAGGCTGTGCAGTCGCAGGGATCAAAGCTCCTGGGCGGGGAGTTGGGGGATCTGCGGGGACGGCATGTGCTGGTAGTGGACGACATTCTGGACAGCGGGGGAACATTGCGGTTGGTGATTCCGATGATCCAGGCACAAAATCCCGCCAGCATCAAGACTTGCGTGCTACTGCGGAAGGATCGCCCCTCGGCCCGGCTGGTCCAGGCGGACTATGTCGGGTTTGATATCCCCGACGAGTTCGTGGTGGGGTATGGGTTGGATTATGATGATTACTACCGGAATCTGCCGCAGATTGTGACCCTCCGACCGGATGTGTTTGCTCGTCCGGAAGCGAGAGCCGACCGTGAATGACGATAAAACCGGCTACCAGTTGCGACGACGGCGGCGTACAGCCCGCTTGGGCGCGCAGATGATTCTGTCTTCGGAAAGTGGCGCAGCCACGGCGCCATTCGAAGAGGCTGCACCCAGTTCGCTGGTGGTTCTCCTGACGCGCCATATCCTCAACGACGGTGAACTGGTCATCCTGCTGCTCAAACCGTCCTACTGGTTTATCCTGCTCCAGTCGCTGCGGTTTATTGCCGGGGTGTTGATCGTGATCATCGCGGCGCAGCTTTACCGCGATAATCTTCCCACGGCGACTCAGTTTCATGTCTTCTGGGCGGGCGTGACGGCCATTGTTGCGCGGCTGACCTGGAGCATCCTGCAATGGATGGGGCGGTTTTACGTCCTGACGGATCTGCGGATTGTCCGTCTTCAGGGGGTGTTTAACGTCGATATTTTTGACTGTCCTCTGCGGAAAGTCGCCCGTCTGCGGCGCGTGACCACGACACGAGAACGTATCCTGGGGCTGGGGTCGATCGAGATCATCCCCTTTGATGATCAGCTGCCGATCGGCCAGTGGCAGACGATCGCCCGGCCGCGCGAGGTGTACCAGGAAATCGTCAAGGCGATCAACCGGGCCAAGCAGGGCGGCATGAGCAGAGATTGAGGTGAACAGGTGAGCAAGTCGGACGGAACGTTGCGGCAGTTGACGGAGCTGGCCATCCAGTTCCGGGATGCGCGCGACTGGAAGCAGTTTCACACCCCCAAGGATCTGGCGATCAATCTCGCCCTCGAAGCCGCCGAGGTAATGCAACTGGTTCAATGGAAAAACGGCCCCGAACTGGAGGCCCATCTCCGAGAGAAAAAAGAAGAACTGGCAGATGAACTCAGCGATGTGCTGCACAGTGTGCTGCTGATGGCTGACGAGCTTGGGATCGACCTGGCGGAGGCATTTGTACGAAAAATGCAGAAAAATGAGCAGAAATATCCGGTCGAAAAAGCGCGGGGGCGTTCCACCAAATGGCGGGATTTATAAAACCCATCTGACATATGAGGTTCAGCGCCGTAACCGTTGAAATCATATGTTTTTATCCTAAACTTCGAGCTTGAGAACTGTGCGCCCGCGAGGCGGGCGACGCTATTACCGACAGGAGTTTTCCCCATGCCCCTCATGACCACCAAGCCGATGTTCGACCTTGCCTACGAGGGCGGATTTGCAATCGGCGCGTTCAACGTCAACAACATGGAGATCACGCAGGGTATCATCGAAGCCTGCGCGGCTGAGAAAAGCCCCCTGATCCTCCAGATCTCCAAAGGCGCTCGCAGCTACGCGAACATGACCTACCTCCGCCACATCATCCAGGCGGCGGTGGAAGAGCATCCCGAGCTGCCCATCGCCATCCACCTGGACCACGGCGATACCGTCGATCTGGTGAAGACCTGCATCAACGACGGCTTCACCAGCGTCATGATCGACGGATCGCACCATCCTTATGAAGAGAATGTCCGGCTTAGCCGCGAAGCGGTCGAAGTGGCTCACGCCGCTGGCGTGACCGTCGAAGCCGAGCTGGGCATGCTCGGTGGCATCGAGGAAGACGTGGTGGGTCTGGACGCCGAGGAATATGAAAAGAACATCGAGAAGTTCCTGACCGATCCGGACCAGGCGGCTGACTTCTGGAAGCAGACCGGCATCGACAGCCTGGCGGTCGCCATCGGTACCAGCCACGGCGCCTACAAGTTCAAGCATGAAGCCAAGCTCGCTTTCGATCGCGTCGAGCAGATCATGAAGACCTGCCCCGGCCTGCCGCTGGTCATGCATGGCAGCAGTTCGGTTCCGCAGGAGTTCGTCGACCTGATCAACCAGTACGGCGGCAAGATGCCCAATGCCAAGGGTGTGCCCGAAGACCAGATCAACATGGCCGTCACCAAGTACGGTGTGTGCAAGGTCAATATCGACACTGACCTCCGCCTGGCGCTGACAGCCAAGATTCGCGAGGTCTTTGCCACCAACCCGGCTGAGTTCGACCCGCGCAAGTACCTGGGGCCGGGCCGGGAAGCCATCGTCGACATGGTTCGCCGCAAGCTCCACGTGCTCAACAGCGCCGGCAAAGCCGAAGCGGTCGTCAAGCAGTGGGAGAAGCTCGGCCGACCCATGCCGAATTACTACAAGAAATAATGGGTTGGCGGCAGCCCGCAGAGTCGATCAAAGCAACCGGCCCGTCATCGCAGGCCGGTTGCTTTTTTGTTTGATTGGCAGTGCGTCAGACCATCTCCCCCACATCAAGCCGATATTTCCGCATCTTCTTGTAGAGGGTGGTGCGGTTGATAGCGAGTTCTGCCGCGGTGGCCTGGCGGTTCCAGTTATTGCGGCGAAGGGCGGCTTCGATGATGCGGCGCTCGGGGATTTCCAGGGCCTTCTGAAGCGGCATGGGGGGAAGTAGATCCTCGCTGGCCATCGAAGCCGATGCCGGCATCTTCGGTGATTGATGCTGCACCGTGTCCGGCAGATCCTCCAGGGTGATCATCGGACGCCGGCAAAGCACCACCGCTCGTTCGATGGCGTTTTCCAATTCGCGCACGTTGCCCGGCCAGTCATACCGCTGCATGGCTGCCATCGCCTCCTCGCTGAAGCCGGTGATGCTCCGGCCTGCTTCCCGGCAATGTCGTTTCAGAAATGTTTCCGCCAGCAGGGGAATATCCCCCAGCCGCTCGCGCAGCGGCGGCAGCTTGATCTGCACGACATTGATTCGATAGTACAGGTCTTGGCGGAACTCACCGCGCTCGACCAGTTCCTGAAGATCGCTGTTGGTTGCGAGGATCACCCGCACATCGACGGTCTGCGGCTGGTTGGATCCAACGGGTTCAAAAGTCTTTTCCTGAAGCACCCGCAGCAGCTTGACCTGCATCGCAGGGGACG
>CAZSJB010000022.1:0-14402 GCA_964606625.1 uncultured Tepidisphaeraceae bacterium
AAGTGCTGAAAAGCGATCAGCCGGTGCTGGTGGACTTCTGGGCGGAGTGGTGCATGCCCTGCCGCATGCTGGCTCCGACGATCGACAAGCTGGCGAAGGATTACGCCGGCCGCGTCAAGGTAGGCAAGCTGGATACCGACGCCAATCGCGATACCGCGATGAAATACGGCATCAGCGCAATTCCGACCGTGATTCTGTTCAAGAATGGCGAGGTCGCGGAAAAGTTTGTCGGTCTGAAGAGCGAGAAGGACTTCAAGGACGCACTCGACGCGCTGCTGTAAGCTAACTTCAACAGGCGAAGACCAACCGCAGGCGGATCGTCGATTGTCAGATCGATGGTCCGCCTGTGGTTTGATGTGATTTACAGTTTCACTTGATCTGGTGGGGGCGGAACGCTGCCCGCCCCACTCATTTCAGGCAAGTCTTCAGAAGTAAACCGGCTGAGTCTTACTCACTGGCTGTTTGGGCATCCTTGGCTTGCTGCTTTTCCTGCTCGCGCTTCTCGGCTGAGCGGGCTTTGCGGGCGGCCTTGGCCTGCTCTTCCATTTGCTCAAGTTCGGCTTTCTGGGCGTCGGTGAGGAGGGCCATCATCTCCTCTTTTTCCTGTCGCTGCAGGACCTTGATCTGCTCAAGATAGCGCCCGTGGATTTCCCTGAGTTGCGCTTCCTGCTCGGCGGTAAGGCTTGTGAGCTTGCTGAAAGGAGCGATCAGGCGCGGTGTGCGAGGCTTGGGTGCGTCAGCCTGTTCCCCGGCTGTATCCTCAGCAAGGGCAACCACCGAGACCCCGATCGTCACAGCCAGGATCATCACAAACCATTTTGCGGACTTCATAGGCACCTGCCCTCGCGATTAAGAGAAATGAAGTGCGACCGCCATCGGCCACATCGCAACAATGTACCACGGGGGCAGTATATTGCTGAAGTTGTTTCTACGGTTGCGCCAGATCACCCCGAGCGCGTCTGCTCGAACAACGGATTGGTGATCTCCATTTTCAGCGTGGGCGCTGAATCGTTTTCCACCGGCTGATCAGGCGTGAGGGGCGCATCCTCCGGGGCTACGTCCGGACGATACAGACGACCGGAGAAAGCCTTGAGGTATTCGGTCCAGTCGGATTGATCATCGGTTTGTTCATCTCGGCAGGCCTGTAGCGCCATCATCATCTTGGCATCGAAGTTTTCGATGGTATGAACCGCGATGGCTTCGGGGGTACACGGGGATCGGGCACTGCCGAAATCCAGTGACGTGTCCCCATGATGCGACAGGATGATGTGCTGAAGCACGTTGATGAGGTTCTGCGGGATCGGCTCACCCAGTACCTGCTCCGCCACTTGGGCTTTGTGTTCCACCCACATCGCCCCTTTCACCACATGGCCGACCAGCCGCCCGCCGTCAGTGTAATCAAACGCGCCTTTGTAGCTCAGTTCCCAGGTCTTGGCCAGGTCATGCAGGAAGATGCCTGCAATCACCAGATCGCGGTTCAGCCCCGGGTAAAACCGCACCATCGCATCAGCGACCATCATGGCGTTGAGGGTGTGCTCCAGCAGCCCGCCGATGTAGGCATGATGGAAACCCATCGCAGCCGGGCTTCGCCGGAACTGTGCCATCAGCTTTTCATCATCCAGATACGCCTGCAACAGGGCATTGAGGTGGCGGTTCTGGACCGACTGGCACAGCTCCACCACCTGGGCGTACATCTGGTTGATGTCGCGCGAGGTATGGGGCACCAGGTCGCTGATGTCGTAGCTTTCTTCCTGCGCCGGCCACATCTGCTCGATGATGAACTGGAGATTGTTCTGGTAATTCTCGATTCGTCCCCGGAGTTTAAGGAAACCCGAATCGGGAATGGCGTTGAAGATCTCGCGTGTGGCGTTCCACATGCGCGCCGTCACCTGGGCGGTTCGGTCGCTGACAAACGCCTTGATATAAAACTTGCCGGTCGACGTGGCTGCCAGTTGCTTGTTGGTGATGACAAAGACATCTTCAACGATGTCGCCCGGGGCACAGTCCTTGAGATAAAGTCGGCGCATGCGGTGGTTGTACGGCAAGCCGGCAGCAACAGCAAGAATTACAGCCACCCGGGCCAGTGTCGCAACATCGATAAAAATCTCGCCGGCGCAACCGTCCGTTCCCCTGATCTTCAGCAGACAATCACCAGGTGCTTTCGCCACAGCCACTTACAACGGCTCATCTGCTGCACCCCACCGGGGAGAGACACCTGCCGGTCAACATTAAACAACCGCCCCGGAAAGAGCCTTTCACCGGGGCAGTGGATCGGCTTGCCTGGGTAGCCGTCATCGGCCAAAACGCCGCCGGCGCTGGCCTGTAAACTCCCTGGCTGTGCCGTCGGAGGTATCGACGCGCAGGTTGACGGGCGGCCCGGAATAAACCTGTTTGCCCTCATAGAAAACGGTCACAGTTCCGCTCATCTCCAGCCCCCCGCTGCCAAGCACCACATTGAGCGTCGGCGTGCCCTCGCTGGTCAGATGCACCTCGTTGCCTTCGATCCGGCACTCAAACCAAGGGTTGAAGTGGATCTTCGGATCCCGCACCAGCGTAATGCCGTTGCGGCCGAGAAACTCGCGCGTATCCGCTGTAAAACCGAAATGGTTCGGTCGTCTGCGCGTATGCTGAAGCAGCCAGGCAAGGTTCTCCGACTCCTGCGGCTGATCGTAGTAATTGTGGGCAACCCCCTCTGCCACGATGAACTCCGGATCACCGCCGTAGCGCCGGATCTCCTCGACGATCTGCTGGCCGCTTTCCACGGGAATCGTCGGATCAGCATCGCCATGCCACACGCGCGTCGGCAGGCCCAGGTAATTTCGTCCGATGCCGATGCCCGTCGGCACGGACCGCGGCGCTCCGGCATTGATGCAGACCGCCGCCCATCGGTCGGGGCTGCGGGCGGCGATCGCCCATGCGCCATGCCCCCCAGCCGAGAAACCGGTGAGGTAAACGCGATTCGGATCGACTTTCATCGTCCGCATCGCATCTTCCACCGACAGCAGCACATCGCGTTCGCCCAGGCCGTGATACCCATGTCGCCCCCGTGCGTAGGGCTCGATGTAGATCGTGTCAAAATCGCCGTCAAACCGGGTTTTGGCGGTCGAATTGGCCGACCCGCGGAAGGGCGCCGCGGCTATATCCAGCGCCACATGACTGGTCCCCCCGCCATGCAGGAAGACGATCATTGGATACGTCTTTTCCGGATGCCAATCCTTCGGCAGAGAGAGCATGTAATACTGCACGGTGCGGTCAGCGGGATTCATGAATCCCATGACGAGCTTGCGCCGCCTCTGGCGGTAGGTCTCCCACTCGGCTGCATCCCCCTCAAGCCCATCGAGAATCTCCCGCACCACCGAGGCGGCATGATCGGCTGTGTCGGTGGACTCGCTCAACAGCAGCCGTGCAAGTTGCCATTCGTTGTTGGCGACCGCTTGCACCGTTCGCAGATGCCGCGTGAACACCTCATGCGGCGAGTCCGCGACCAATGCGTCAATCCGGGCATTCAGTTCTTCAAAGATCTGTTCACTGGCCTGCACGGCAAGTGACTCATGTAGCACTCTCCTGCCCTCTGCATCGACAACCGAGACTTCCATCGCCACCCGTTCCCGAGGCAGCGGGCGCGGCACAGCGCGAATTTCAAAACGCTGCACTCCGGCCTCCAGCGGCGACGACGGGACAATCACCTCCTGCTGTTGGTCTCCCAGTGAGGCTCGAATCGTCATTTCGCCCTGCCCTGCCAAGGTCACCTGTACCGTGCGGGCATCGCCGTCCCGCCACAGCCCGTTTTGATCCGCGTGAGCAACCGCCACCGGAACGATCGGATCTCCGATCCACAATTTCTGGAATCTTCCCGGCTGAGGCACACCACCGGCCCCGCGACCGTAATACAGGCGAACCTGATCACGTTCCGGATCGCTGTCATTCACCTGGATGGCGATCCCGATAATGGGTGATACCCCAGGCTGCACCTTGAACTGCGACCAAGGCAATGCAATGTCATAGGTGGTCGTTTGGATGGTTTCATCCCGCACCACCTGGATGTGAGCATCGCTTAGTGGACCGAACGCTCCCCGCCGGCCCAGGTGATACGCCCACCCTTCGCTGCCCTGCTCGGTCAGGGCGAACGCCAGCGCCGCATCGTTGGAATCCATGGGGGAATTGCCATCGCCATTGCCTAAGGCGTCAATCCCGACCTGGATGCAGTCACCGGCCCAAATACCACCCTCAGTTTCCTGATTCAGATGCTGATCGTCGCTTACTACGACATGCAGATGGATATGCGTATTGCTGACGGCAACCCTTCCCTCAGCCGAGGTTCCGGCGGACTCGCTGGCGATAGTGAACAGCGGCTCACCGCTTTTCCACTGTGGATCATCCTCCGCAACCCAGGGAATCCGCGGAAGGTTCTCTGCTCCATCGTCCTCTTCAACGGGGGTGATGGAGAGTTCATTGCCCAGGGCCAGGTTATACAGCATCAGGAGGGTCACTCCGGCAACAGATATGCGCATAAATTACTCCATTTATATTTTTTACAATCACTATGGCAGACAGCATCCCTCTCTCCTGCCCTTTCGCCTCGCAGCAGCGTCAGGCCGATAGGCGGCGGATCAGCAGCGGCGCTGCCGCATCGCGAGCAATCCGCCAACCATCAGGGCAACGGAGGCCACACCGGGCTCAGGCGCAATCAGGATCTCACCGGGATGGATCGTGGGGGCCAGCGACTCGCCCATGGCATTGGTCACGTCAAACTCAATCATCGGCTCCAGCACAAACCGACCCTCATGAACGCCCGTGGTATCGACCAGCAGCGTCAGCAGGATGCCATTGGGGTCGACGCCGCTGTCGTCGAAGGTCAACAGGGCGATGTTGGCGCTGGTGGGAGAGGACATCACCGTATCCAGAAAGGTAAGTACGCCATCGAACACATATCCGGCGCCTTCGGCGAGCACGCCATCGATCAGCGGACCGACAGATCCCTGGGGCGTGATCTGGAAAGATGGCAGGACGGCGGCGCCATCGCCTTCCATACGGATGAAGAAATCCACCCCCCAGATCGGCTCATCGCCGCTGATGGTGACGTTCAGCATCTGATCCGGCGTATCGGGCAGCAGCACGGTGCTTCCCAGGTAGATTTCCACAGCCGCCTCGGCTGGCGACACTGCCGCCAGCGCGCCTGCGGTCATCAGTACAAAACAAAGACGTGACATCATGATGCACCTCCTGGTAGTTCACAGTTCCGCTGCGGTGAACAGTTCGATCACCTCGCCCGGAGCCGTGCGATACATCTGAGCCAACTGGATATCCGCATTGGTGACCTTGCCATCCCGATTGATATCAAAGCGATTATCGAGACCGACAATGACTCCTGGTGCGCTGCGATTGGCTGAAATCAGTTGCAGATCGGCATTGGACACGGCGGTATTGCCCGCAAGATTGCCCGTTTCGCCTGGAACGTTTCCGAAATAGAACACTTCGTTTTGAGCCAGCCCGGTTCGCTGGGTGGTCAACATCGTCACCTCCAGCCACTGGTTGACGATGGCACCGTCCGCCCATTGCAACAGAATACGATCCGCCCCAGCTTCACCCTCGCCTGGCAGCACGGTGATAGTGGGCTCAGGCGGTGCGGTCCACTGCGACGTATCGGCGCCGCGCCCGACCTTGAACACGAAGTCCGATGCGGAAATATCGGTCGGCAAGGGCAGGCCCGCGACGTCAATCGCAACCCCCACCAGGCCCAGGTGATAGTTGGTGTAGTTGGCGTAGGAGGCGGTTTGTCCTGGCCGCAGCGCCTGCTTGTCCGGAGCGATCCGGGGGGTTACCCCATCTTCCGCCATCCCGTAGAAGGTGTACTGCCCCACCATCTGGGCAGGTACCTGCGCTGAGGTGGGATTCACCGCAAAGCCCGTGATCTTGCCCCCTCTCCAGATGGTGTCGGATGAGCCTATCCCAAACCCGATATAGCCGGCTTGGATGACGTTGGACGTATCCGTTGCGTTCGCCGACGCAACTACCTGGCCATCCTGCAGCAGCGTGGCTGACAGTTCCACATTGTTCCCGGCATCGACGGCTGAAAGCTGCAGCGTATACGTGCTGCTTCCGCCGACGGTGCCGAACGACTGTGTCGCTAGCGCCGTCTGCACGCTATAGCCGGTCCGCTTATAGATCGTCAGAGTGTCGTTCTCGACCAGGGCGTAGTACACCGGATAGTTGTTCGCGCCGCTGCTGCCCGACTGCCGGACCGACAACGCGGTTCTGACATTGCTCGAATCGCCATCGGTGTACTGCCAGCTCAGCTCAGCCGTCACATCGCCGGTGTAGTAACCGTCATTGTTGTCATTGACGCCGTCACCATCCTCACTGGTGATCAGGGCAAGTGTGTGCTGCAGGTTGTAGCGGGTGAGAATGGCCAGGTTTCCGCCACTCCAGTCGGCTGTCACATGCGGACCGATATTGCTGCCAAAGTTGCCGATCTGGGCGTACGCAAAGTCACTGGATATATCGCTCGTGAAGTCGGTGCGATAGTCGGCTCCCCCAGAGGGGGCTGCACTGACGATGATTGTCACCTCGTCATACACCTCGATGGCTCCATCATTGGCCGTCAGCCGCAGGACATATTCACCCGGCTCACTGAAGGCAACCGTAGTCGTCAGCGCAGTGGCATCCGCAAAGGTGACGGTCCCCGGACCGAACACCTTCGACCACAATACGCTCACTGCGCCGGGCGGATTGGGATTGCCGTCATCGCTGACAGTACCACTCAGGATCGCCTCGTTGGGCAACGTGATCTGCTGATCGGCACCGGCATCGACGGCAGGCGCTACGTTGTCAACCGCCTCCGGGTTGACGGCAAACCCGATGATGCGGGCGCCGCGCCAGTTGTTATCACCCGATCCCATCGCAAACCCGATGTAACCAGCTGTGATCACGCTGGAGGTATCGATCGCATTGACCGATGCCAGCGGAGCGCCATTCTTCAGGAGCGTCGCGGAGAGATCCACGTTGCTGCCATTCTGCTCGGCTGACAGCTTCAGCGTGTAAGTACTCAGCCCGCCACTGATCGGGAACGATTGCGAAGCCAGCGCCACCTGCGAGTTGAATCCGCTGCGCTTATAGATCGTCAGCGTGCTATCCGCGATCATCGCGTAGTACAACGGATAGTTGTTCGAGCCGCTGTTTCCCGACTGACGAACCGACAGCGCCGTCTTGATGTTGCTGGAATCGCCGTCGTTGTAGATCCAGTGCAGCTCGGCTGCGACATCACCGGTGTAGTAGCCGTTGTTGTTATCCGCCAGGCCATCACCGTCATCGCTGACCCGCAGCGCCACCGAATACTGGAGATCGTAACGCGTGTCGACGGCCAGGTGTCCGGCATTCCAGTTGGCTGTGACGTGCGGACTCGTACTGTTCGAGCCGAACGTGCCGATCTGGGCATACTGGAAATCAGCCGACTTGTTGATGCTGAAATTGGTGGCGTACGTTCCTGTGGGCACCCATGCCTGCTTGACGACGATGGTGACATCGTCATGCCGCACCTTGTCCCCGTCGTCGGCGGTCAGGCGGAGCACATAGGTGCCGGGCTGGCTGAACTCGGCGGTGGTATCCACCGCGGTGGGATCTCCGAAGGTGACGGTTCCCGGCCCCGACACCTTGGACCACAGCGTCGTCAGCAGCCCGGGCTTGCCGTCGTCACTGACCGTGCCGTTCAGTTGAGCGACGTTGGGAAGCGTGATCGACTGATCGGCCCCCGCGTTCACGCTGGGCGGAGCGTTGGCAATGATGATGCGAACCTCATCGTATCCTGTAAGCTCCCCGTCATCAGCGGTCAGCCGCAGCACGTAGGTTCCGGCAGCTGAGAACGAGACGGTCGTGTTCGGTGAAGACGGATTCCCGAACGTCACCTCGCCCGGTCCGGACACCTTCGTCCAGGTCGTGTTGAGTGTTGGGGTGAACCCATCATCGGTCACCCACGCCTTCAGCTCGGTGCTGAAGGCGTCGATCACCCGGTCTTTGCCGGTGTAAACCCACGGGGCGAAGTTCTTGCTCGCATCATGGCCATTGGAGAAGTCGGTCAACGCCTCGTTCTGTAGCAGCAACTCGTCGATCTCACCATTGAACCGGTTGATAATCAGCCGACCCAGGTCGGCGATGCTGGTGCTGGTCGCGGGCCATTCGGTCGCCCCGCTGGCGTTCACTTCCTGCAGCATGTTGTCGACGTACAGGCGTGCCATGCCGCTTTCGTCGCCCATGTACACGATGGCGTAATGGTGCCACTGGCCGTCGGTCAGTTCCTCGAACGTCAGCGTGCGGGACGGATCCTGCAGCGCCAGGTTCTTCAGGTAGGCGTAGGTGTCACGGGCGATCGCAGTCGATTCCAGATTCGCATAAATCCACATCAGGCCCATCTCGTTCGACCACGATTGCTGGCCCTGCAGCTTGACCGGCGGAGTGCCGCCCGGATCGATGTTCGCCCGCATCCAGAAGCTGAGGGTCATGCCGTTGGACCAGTCCGTGGGGATGCTCAGTGATGTGGATCCGCCAACCTGGCGAGCCGAGATATGCCCGCCATCACCGCCCCAGGCGTTGGTCGGCTGCCAGACACTGCTGTCGCCCATGATCAGGTCACGGTTGGACGCGCCCTGGGCGTTGTCTGCCCGTGTGCCGGCGGTTTCGTCGAAGTGATACAGCGCCAGGGTCTTGCTGTCGGCAACGTTGGCGCTGGTCCAGACCAGACTTCCCTCAGGGCGGACGACAAACCGCACCAGGTCGCTGGTGTGGTGCGTGCCATTATCCGCATGGAGGCGCAGGGTATATGTGCCGGGGAGGTTGAAGGTGGCGGTGGTATTGATCGCCGAGGCATCTTCGAAGATCACCCGTCCGCCGGCCGGGGTGCTGTCCACCGACCACCAGGTGGTCGATGTCCCGCCCCCGCTGACCGTGCCGTTCAGGCTGACCTGGTTTTCCGGAAGGGCCACGTGATATCCGAGGCCCGCATCGACCACGGGTGCAGTGGCAGCTGTGCTGTTGACGATGACGCGGACGATGTCAAAGCTAAGCGTCTCGCCATCGTCGGCAACCAGGTGCAGCACGTACTCGCCGCTACGCGTGAAGGTGGCGGTGGTTTCCAGCGCAGACGCATCACCAAACGTCACACCCGCCGGCCCGCGGGCCAGCCGCCACTGCGTCGCGACGATGGGCGTCACGCCGTCATCGCTGACCGAACCGACAAGATTCACCACGGCGCTTGAACCGACGAGATTGACAACCCGGTCCTCGCCGGCATCGACGACCGGCGCCTTGTTGCCGAAGGCCGTCAGCGTGTTGCGATGCTCGGACTGGTACGGTTTATAGGAATCAGGCGCCGTCAACCCCTCGGGCAGCAGAGCCGCAAACAGTTCCGCATGCGGCGCTGACATCTCCGACACCGTAAACTCGCTGGTGGCGATCATCGTCCAAGAGTCGCCATATCGCCGATAGGCGGGCAGTTCGCTGGGAGCGGGATAGAAGGTGCGGGCCGGATACTGCGCCGCAGTTCCGGAGTTGGGGGAGATGGCCTGAACTACACCATAGACCGGAATTCCGGGCATCAGCCCCAGACCATCCTTGATGAATGCCTGCGCGTCGTGATGCGTAATGGCCCGCGGATAGCGCGAGCCCAGCCCCGTGATCCAGCTCATGCCCATCGGGTTGCCGCCGAGGATGAAGTCGGCGCTGAGGCTGAGGGCATTGAAATAGGCCTGTTCCTGCTGACTGGTCAGATTGCCGAGCTGGAGCCGCGCGTAGACATCGTCCATCTCGCGGCCCAGCGAGGTGCTGGCACCCCAGCCGCTGGAGCTGCCGGGGGTGCGATGGGCATGATTGCCATACAGGTCACTGATGGCTGAGGCGGCGCGGTTTTGTGTCTGCGTCCGGGCGACAGACACCATGCTCGAATTGGCTCCGTCCGCCGTCAGGTACCCCAGCACGTGATCCGGCATGTGCGTGGCGGTCTGCCCCTGGTTGGTGGTCATGCCCTGGAACGCTCCTGGAGACGCCCCGCCAATGGTGTTCCAGTATGACTCGAAGTCGTTCTTGTAGACGGCCTGGCCGGTCAGGGCATACAGCTCGCTTGCTCCGTACAAGCGCCAGCGGATGTTGCCGCCGTTGCTCTTGACATAGTTGTAGGCATTGATCGCGCGCTGTTGCAGCTCGGCAGATCGGACTGCATCAAATGGCTGGATCAGGCGCGCCGCCTGGGCGAAGATGCCCGCGGCCTTGGCTGTAGTCCAGAGATCCACGCCATAGGTCCAGTATGGCGCGCGGTCCTCGGTGCGATATCCATGGCTGGGATGCCCGTACGATTCGACGCCGGCACGCACGCCGCCATTGGGCTCCTGCAAGGCTTCCCACGACTGGATGTTCCACAGCGCTTCATCGAGGATGTCGGGAATGCCGTTGCCGCTCTCGGGGATATGGAGCTGACCGTCGGTGTGGGCGGATACGTTGAGCTCATAGGCGCGCATCAGCAGTTGCGGGATAACCGTGTGATACGAGCGCAGATCATGGTCGGCTGCGTCGTGATGGCCACCGCGAATCTCGATCGGATCCGTGCGCGGCGTATTGCGCGGGAAGAATTGCGTCCCACCTTCCCACGGAATGTCCGACTTGTACACGACCGGATAGGTCTGGTTCGGATTCTCACCGAGATTTGGATCGCCCTTGCGTGTGACGTGCGAGGTGCCGCGCACCCACTCGGTATACTCCTCGCCCAGCTCATCCCCCCATCGCTGGAAGTACAAGCCGCGGAGGATTGTGTAGTAGGCTTTGAACGCCGCCTCCTCACTGACGGCCGTCGCCCATGAGACCCCCACGCCCGGAATCTGTACCCGATAACGCACGCCTTCGGCAGCCGGCACGACCGACAGATCAATCTCATTAACCGGACCGCCGCTGTAACTGTCAAAGGCAGAGCGCTGCGTGATGGGCAGATTTCCAACCGCCACCGTACGCGGCGCCAGTGCATCGGGCGGCTGGATCAGCACATTGGCGATTGTCGAGAAGTTGGACAGATCCAGCCCGCCACCATCTCCCATCCACCCGCTGACATAGGCGTAACGCTCGGTTGCATTGGGGTTGTAACCCACCTGATTGAGCTGGATCACCGTGGTTTCAAGATACTGATCGCTGAACGGCAGGATGAACTGCAGCCCCCTGGGCCCCTCGATGTTGAGGATCTCGCGTGAGCCGATGTCTTCATCCAGAACGAGGACGATGTGATGGTCGGCATCGACCACGCGCGTGCTGCCGTAGTCGGGGACGTTCGGATCGTCGGTGGTGAGATCCATCTTCCAGACGCCGCTGGGTACAGTCTGGCGGAAAACTTCAACCACCTCGATCGGTGTTCCATCCGCCCGCGTGATGCTCCATTCCCCATACTGCCAGACGAGGCCATCATTGTCCCAGGCGGTTGCCTGCGTGGAGGCGTCGATCTCAAACTCGGCCAGCACCAATTGCAGGATGTTCGGTCCATAGCCATGGACCGATCGGAGCGGCGTATCCAGTTCGTTCATGCGGTTGTCGGTCCCGCTATTGGGGCCTCCAACCGTGCGCGCATGGATGTTGCTGCCGACCTCTTCGCCCATCACGTCGGCTTCCACGCGGAAGAAGACATCCACTTCCGCTGCCAGGTTGGTCACGGTGTAGCTGATGGCGTCCCCGGGAATCGTGCCGACGAGGATCTGCCCCGGAAGATCATCTCCCGGGATTTGCGAGGGTTCGGCTGCCAGGTAGACGCGTATCTCGCTGGCATTGGGGATGGCCTCCCAGCCGAGCGTGACCGAACTGCTGGTCACATTTCCAATCGCCACAAGCGGATCGCTCGCCAGAAGCAGCCGCTGCTGAAGGGATTCAAAATGCACACCCGCTGTCACACCGGACGTCCTTCGCATGTTGCCTCTCCCTCAGTTAAACCCCGGATTTGAAAACCCTCCAGCTTGACGATGGGCTGGAGCACACCCTGCCCGTCGCTTGGCAATTGCCACGCCAACAGCCTATCTCATAACCTTGCGTTAATCAATGTTTTTTATTATAAATTGGCACATATCACTGCATTCAAAACACAATTGTTCATCATCTTTTAACAGAAGACCTCGCACACCCGCCACCCCCAGCGGGACAGCCAACGGGGGCATGGGTCGGCAGGCGATTCCTACCGTTACGCGTTTTGTCTGCTTAGGCGATCCGGGGAAATCCCCGGGGACGGTAGCTTCAGCGTCGGATACCAGACATCCACACGGCGAACAAACGTCACGATCGCTACACCTGTTTGTTCAAACGCAAAGTATCCATGGGGGCGGATCGGCAGGTTGAGGATGAACCCGAGCAACGCACCCAGGGAGCCTCCATGGGCAACCAGCGCAATGCGGCGGTCCTCATCAGGATCGTCCAGCAAATAACCGCCATGCCCCGCCTGGACGCCGAATTGCTGCATCAACTGCTGGAAACCGACGATGATGCGATGGGTCATTTCCAGTGTCCCTTCACCGGCTGGAGTCTTCCAGCTCTGCTCGGGGCGGAGTTTCTCGGCTTCTGCCATCATCTTTTCGTAATTGGCTTCATCGCACTGACCAAGCACGGTCGCAGGGCGCCATTCGATCAGCCAGTCGAGCACCTGGATCGGCAGATCGCGCGGGCCAGCCAGCGCCTGCGCGGTCTGGATCGCTCGTCCCAGCGGAGAAGCGTAGATGGCGTCAAACCGGACGTCTTCGAACGCCTCAGCCAGCGCAGCCGCCTGGCGAATGCCTCTTTCACTCAGGCAGCCCTCGACGGGCGGCTGATAGTGCCGATGTGGATCACCGGCAATCTCACCATGACGAACCAGGTAAATCTCCATAGCAACATCACCCACAAAGGACTACCGGCGAATGGACAGGCTTTGCATCGCCTTTCTGAAATCGCCGAGGCGCCATGCTTGCACAGGCACTTCACCCGGCTCGAGGTTCGGGAAATCTCGCAGAAACCGCCCTCGGTACAGATACCGCTGCAACTGCAGCAGTTCTGGATTAGCGTTAATCAGGTACTCGGTCCGGGTGGCTCCGTCGGGCGCAATGAGCGTAAAGCGTCCGCTGGCGGGAAGCACCTCCTCGATTGTGCCGGCTGACAGGCTGGCCTGGCCGATCGCCTCACCATCCGCCTGTTCAAACACGACGCGCCCACCGTGGAACGGCGACTGCACATCAATCGTCAATTGAAGATGGGTTTGCGAAGGTTTTTCAAACCCCTGACCGCGCGGATGCAGGTAAACCGGATTGCTCACGGCAGCCGGTGTCTCCCGATGCGTCTCGTCTTCCCGAAAGCGGGCCACCAGGTAACCGCGCTGGTCACTGCCTTCGATGTGGAGCTTCACCGTCATTGGTCCGTGCACGTTCTGCGCCCAGACCACCTGGCCGCCTCGTCCCACCAGATCGACCGTTCCGACTGCGCCCTGCGGATCGATCCAGATCGTCACCTGGTGCGCCCGCCCTGCTGCCGTGCGGGCGATACCGCCCATCGGCACACCATCCACCGCCAGATCGATCATCGGACCATTGGTAGCCGCCAGCCGGCCGGAGGCAAAACCCTTCACCAGCGCCTTGACCGATTGTGCGTTGTCTTCGATGTACACATGGTTGGTCATTGGCCGCGAGCGCTCCCACGTCTGCTCACAGGAAAGCCCCACATCTTCTTCAGCCACCCCCGTCACGCGGAATCCAGCATCCAGCAGCAGGAACCAAAGATCCATATACTCCGGCCGCCACGAGCGGTAGCCCATGATCACCATGCCGTCGAGATAGCCATCCGCAATCGCATGGGCAGGCATTTCGCTGGCGATATTGGTGATGAACCGGCGACCCTCCCCCCACCACCAGCTTGTCGGATGCGCCCAGAATCCCAGCGCACCAGCCTTTCGCTGTAGTTCGACGATCTGGCGATACGGCCGACGCTCATAGGGCATGGGCTCATCACTGTCATCGCCAGGCACCGCCTCATGACACATCCACAGGTCAAAGGGCTGGTCGTAATCGTGCCATGCCGGAAAATCGAGATGATATCCCACCCACCACAGGTGGCCGTATCGTCCCTTGGGCGTTTCGTTGTCCAAGTAGAACAGAGTCCGCCCACCGGAGACCGCATTGACCTCTTCAAGCATGCGCTCAATTTCATTGCGCGCACACAAGCTGCGCTGATCGAATGTTGGATCGCTGTAGTACAGGTGCGGTGTTTTCCGGTCAAAGCGATGATGCGCTTCGACGGTTTCGGGGGTATAGGGCGAGCCCATTCCGATGGCCTCAATGCCCATGCGTTCGGCCCATCGGGCGAGCATGCGATAGGAGCGCGGCGGCTTGACTGTTCCGCCATGGTCCGCCCGGCCACTGTAGGTATGG
>CAZSJB010000023.1:0-14259 GCA_964606625.1 uncultured Tepidisphaeraceae bacterium
ATCCGGTGTCGCCTCCACGTACCGGATCTTCTCCGCATTGACCACAAACGGCTGTCCATTCAACCGAGTCAACACGATCATCATGACCTCCTGTCTGATGCCTGCTGAATGACGCAGGAATCCTGGGCTTCATGCGTCATTCATCGCTTTTTATGGCCCCTTTTATGGCCCCCGCGACAGCAGAATAAACACCTGCCGCGAGGGCTCGATTCGTCACGCCCCGTCATCCGGACCAGGGCAGTTATTGTTCGATCACGACTCATGATTCACGACCGGACAACGCCGCAATCGCAAATCTAAGCCCGCAAATCACCTACTACCGGCTGCTGTTCAACAGCTCCTGGATCAACCGGTCACTGGTCGAAATCACCCGCGACGCAGCGCTGAAACCCGTCGTCGAGATAATCATGTTGATAAACTGTTCGCTGAGATCGACGTTGCTCAGTTCCAGCGCCCCGGCCCGGATCGCACCAGCCGACAACTGAAGCGGCGAGCTGATGGTGGCTGCCCCGCTGTTCGACCCTTCGATGAACATGTTGCCTCCCTGGTCGACCAGCCCCTGGGGGTTGTTGAACGTCGCCAGGGCGATCTGCCCCAAGGTGCGTGTGCGGCCATTGGTAAACGAACCGGTGATGGTGCCGTCCGCACCGATGCTGAAGCTGTCCAGCACCCCGATCGGGGCCCCGTCCTGTTCGGTCATCACCATGTCGCTGGAGCGACTAGTCAGCGAGGTCATGCCCTCGAAGTTCAACCGCATACTGATCGGCGTGCCCGCGCCGGTGGCGTTGCGATCGATCGTGATATCCACTCCCGTGGCATCCACCAGCCGACCGGAATTGTCGAACGACAGCGTGCCATTGCTCAGCAGCAACCCATTGGTGTCATCCGGCGAATGCGCGATGAACCGCCAGTTCGTGCCTGTGTCGGTTTTGCTCTCCAGCACCGCCGTCAGGCTCACATTCACCGGCGTACCCAGCGAGTCATACGCGACAAATGTCGTATAAATGCTTTCTCCGGTCGGTGAGCTGTTGGGATTCTCCGCCCAGGCCAGCGGGCTGGTGCCGCTCTGGTTGATCAGTGTCACCGAGTCAAATGTCAGCGCATTTTCCGTGCCGGCATTGCCGGTCACGCCAATGGTAAAGCCCGCCAGCGTTCCGGTGGCGGTCACCCCCGGCGTCGGCGCAGTCGCCGGTGCAAAGCTCGGATCGATCCCGATGGATTGCTCCATGAACGCCATCAGCTCATCCACCGTGGTCGTCGCCGTCACCTCCAGCTCCGCCTTGGGCAACTCACGGCCGCCGCGCACCGGCGACAGCGTCAGCGTATCGCCCACACTGAAGACCGGCAGGCCCGTCGTCGAATCCACCAGATCCACCAGCGGCGCTCCGCCCACCGGCCCTGCGTATCCCGAAGTTCCCGACAGCTCCAGCGTCTGGGTATCGAAAATGCTCGCCCCGCTGGCGATGTCGCCCGAGGCGTCCAGGTTGCCCACCAGCCGGACGTTTTGCGTCGCCTGGGCAATGGTCTGCGCCCCCAGCGGAATGGTGATGTTCTGAAGCTGCCCCGGCTGAATGTTGAAGTTGGCGTCCACGCCGAAACCCTGCACCAGCTCACCGCTTCGGGTGACAAGCTGGTTGGCGCTGTTCAGCGTGAACGAACCGTCGCGCGTGAACATCTGCGACCGCCCCTGCACAATGAAGAATCCGTTCCCGTCGATCGCCAGGTCCGTGGCGCGGCCTGTGGGCTCGATCGTGCCGTTGGTCCAGTCCTTCTCGATCGCCGAGACCTGCGCCCCCAAGCCGCGCTGGCTGGGGTTGGTGCCGCCAAATCCGTCCGTGGGCGGCGAGCCGGCTGAGTCGGTCACGTAGAACTGGGGCTTGAACAGCGCACGGCTGGCTTTGAATCCAACCGTGTTCACGTTGGCGATGTTGTTGCCAACGACGTTGAGGCGCGTCTGATTGACGTTGAGGCCCGACAGTCCGGTATAGAGTGAGCTGGTCAGTGACATGGCGGTTTTCTGCTTTCTTCGGCGATGGAATGGGATAGCTGGTTCAGATCAGGCGGCAACAAACTCGCCTGGCGCGGCGCTGACGTGCGTCACGCGCGACAACTCCAGCGTCTTGCCGTTCTCAAGTTCCAGATGCACCTTGTCCTTCTCGACACGAATCGAACTCACAACCCCTTTCACGGTCTGGTTCTTCTCATCCAGGCCCTGCACCATCTTGCCGATCAGGTTCCCAGCCGATCCGAGCTGATTCTGCAGGACCATGGTCTTGAGCGATTCCTGCAACTGCGTCGCCGACTGCAACTGACCAATCTGCGACATCTGAGCCAGCAGCTCGCTGTTTTTCGCCGGTTCGAGGGGGTCCTGATTCTGAAGCTGGGTGATCATCATCTGGATGAAGTCCTCAGCTTTCAGCTCCGACTGCTTGCTGCGAAGCTGTGTGCCGTTCGAGGTTGATGCAACGCCAGTGGTGGTCATATCCGATGTTTCGACCGCTTTTTCGCGAAGAATCCACAATTCCGCGCAGGCAAAATGGCGGATACACTCTTCTGCGCGGTCGCCGCGCAATGTCTGCGCATAAGCAGGATTCTGTCCCCCAGGAACCTTACAGAAAGCAGCATTCTGCCAGTTGGTCACTGGGCAATCCCCCTTGCCAATAAACCCTCTGGCAGCCACACTCGATACGGACTTATGGCAAGAAAGCGACGCCGGATTCATCGCGAAAAGGATCTCACCCGCCAGTATCTGGAAGGCGGGTACGATCAGGATGATCCCGAAACCAGGGAACGCTTCAGTGCTCGCTCAAAACATGCCGAGAAAAACCGCATCAAGCGAACCATGCAGATGCGGAGCCAGCAGGAAGAGCTGGCAGCCGACATCGAATCCCTGCCGCTGGGCGAAGTGATCCAGGTGTTCAGCCTGTTTAGCGAAGTGGATCACGACGGAACCCGCTACCTCTGCACAACCCGCAAGACCCTGGAACAGGTCAGCCGCACCCAGATCGTCGTCGGCGACCGCGTGCGCTTCCGCCCCTTGGGCACGACCCACGACACCGGCCTGCCCGAAGCCGTCATCGAACAGGTGCTGCCCCGTCAGACGGTGCTCACCCGCGCCAGCAGCTTCAGAAGCCGCACCCAGGATCCCATCGTCGCCAATGCCCAGCAGATGCTGATTGTCGCCAGCGTGTGGGCTCCGTTTCCCCGGTGGGGCCTGATCGACCGCATGCTGATCGCCGCTCAGGCCGGCGGGCTGAGGCCGATCATCTGCCTGAACAAGATTGACCTGGCGGACACGACCCCCGAAGCCCGCCGTCACATGGACACAGCTGACCAGGCCCTGCCATACTACCAGTCCCTGGGCATCACCACCCTGCGCACCAGTGCCGAACAGGGCATTGGCCTCGACGCCCTGCGCGATCTGCTCCGGGGCCAGGTCACGGTACTCGCCGGCCACAGTGGCGTAGGCAAGTCCAGCCTCGTGCGCGCCATCGAACCGCACCTGGATATTCGCATCGGGGAGGTTTCCACCGTCCATCTCAAGGGCAAGCACACCACCACCTCCGCACGACGCTATGACTTGAGCTTCGGCGGCGCGGTCATCGACACCCCGGGCGTGAAGCTGTTCGGGCTGTGGGGTGTAACCAGTGACAACCTGGACGACTTTTTCCCGGATGTTGCCGACGGCTCAGCTCCGGAATGGCGATTGCAGAACTATGAGCGCATCCGTGACTCCCTGGCACAGACATGACCCTCTCCTGATCCCTTACCCGCCAGGACCGTTGCGAACCAGGCCGGCTACGGGCGATGAAAAGTACCATGTTCATTCTCGGGCTTCTGATAGCGGGATGTGCTGCACCCCCTGCGCAGCCACCTGAATCCCGCGTCCTGCGGGATCGCCGGCCTGAGATGCTGTCGCGCTCGATCACCGGCACTTCGCCCAGCCGTGGATTACAGCCCCCCTCAGCCCACACCCCACCCGCAACGCGCTCCGCCGACGGTGACGTCTTCCCCGGCGGTACGGTTCCACCACTGGACAGGCCGACTCAGCCAAGCGAACCCGCTCGCCTGGCTCCCCAGCCCGATGCGGACTGGGAGCGCGCCTCCCCAACCGATCCCGCCTCCCGCTTTGACCGCAGATTCAAGCACCGCAACGCGTACGACGACCTCAACCGCATGGATCCCCAGTTGCGCGATCCCCCCGCCAGCATCTGGGAGCGCGATTTCTCCCCCGAACGAAAATAATCTGCCCAAAATCCGCAGCAGATTTGCCTTGAGGAGTTCGGAGTCTGTACTATTATCGCTGCAAGGGTCGTGGTGGTTTTCCTGAAACTCCTCCCATGAGCGTTCGATTCGTCATAGGCCGAGCCGGGACAGGCAAGACACGATGGTGCTTCGATCGCATCGTCCAGTCGCTGCGCGCTGATCCGCTGGGCCCACCGATCTTCTGGATCCTGCCACGACAGGGAACCTTCCAGGCAGAGCGTGAGCTGACCTGCAACAGCGGGCTGGACGGAATGCTCCGCGTCCGCGTGGTGTCGTTCGAAGAACTCGGCCGGGAGGTGCTGGCAGAGTGCGGCGGCGCTGCGATCCCTGAGATCACCCCCTACGGGCGGCAGATGATCCTGCGGCTGTTGCTGCGGGAACATGGCCCGAAGCTGCGGTTCTTCCGGGGCGTGGCGCATCAGGAGGGTCTGGTCCAGCGGCTGGACAACACGATCGCCGATATCGAGCGAGCCGGCCGGGGCGTTGAAGACCTCGCCAACCTGCATCAGCAGCTCCACTCCTCCGACGCGCACGACGCTGACGCCCGTGCCTTGGCGGACAAGGTGCACGACCTGCACCTGCTGTATGACGCCTACTCCAGGTATCTCGGCCAGGAGCGCCTGGACCCCCACCGCCGCCTCCAGCAGGTACTGGACTGCATCCACGACTGGAACGTGCTGAGAGAGGCAACGGTCTATATCGACGCGTTCACCGAGTTCACCCATTACGAGCGGCGCATCATCACGGCACTGGCACAATCCTGTCGCGACCTGTTCGTGACCATGATGATGGATCCTTCATCCCCCCTGTTGAAGGATCCCAACCTGCTGCCAGCCGACCTGTCGCTGTTCCATCGAACGGAAATGGCGTATCGGCGCCTCTATTTCACGATGACCGGCGAAAACGTCGCCGTGGATTCGCCGATCCTGCTGACCGAAACCCGCCGCTTCAACAAGCCGGGCTTGGCTGCCATCGAACAGTGCCTGTTTGACGACGCCCACCACACCCCCATCACCGACGACGGCGTACGACTCATCGAAGCCTACGATCGCCGCGGCGAGATCGACGCAGCCGCCCGTTGCATCCGCGAACTCACTCGCCGCGGGATGCGTTATCGCGAGATCGCTGTGCTCATGCGGAACATCGACGACTATCACGAGCTGATTGCCGCCGCGTTCCGTGAACATGAGATCCCCTACTTCGTCGACCGCCGCCGTGTGGTGACGCATCATCCGCTGCTTCAGTTGACGCGCAGCCTGCTGCGGGTCGCCCAGGGGGGCTGGCCGAATGACGCGATGATGAGCATCCTCAAGTCCGGCATGACGGGCCTGACACTGGATGAGGTGGATACGCTCGAAAACTACGTCCTGGAGCATCGCATCCACGGCGACGCCTGGTCTCAGCCCGAACCGTGGACCTACACCCGCCGCGTGACTCGCCGCAGCCTCGACGAGGACCTCGAACCGGACCACCCCGCCGACGCCCAGCAGGCGGACGCCCTGCGCCGTCGCGTCATCGAGCCAATCCTGCCCTTCGTGCGTGCGGCGCATGCGCCGGACCTGACCGTGCGCGGCATCGTGGCTGCGCTGTGCGAGGTATACGAATGCCTCGGCGTCCGCACGATCATGGCCCAGTGGATGCAGCAGGCCGCTGCGGAGGGCCGCATCGAGGAGCAGGAAGAACATGAGCAGATTTGGGTCAAGCTCACCGAACTGCTGGATCAACTGGTCGACCTGATGGGCGATCAGCCAGCTACCCTCGATGACTTCATCGCCCTGACCGAAACCGGCTTGGCGGAGTTTAACCTGGCCATCACGCCCCCGACGGTCGACCAGGTGCTGATCGGGCAGGTCGATCGCACACGCACGCCCACCATCAGGCCGTCATCCTGATCGGGATGAACGAAGGGCTCTTTCCGCGCACCCAGCGGGAGGATTCCATCCTTTCAGACATCGACCGCCGCACCCTGCGCGACCGCGACATCGACATCCAAGCCGACAGCGAACGCCAGTTGCTGGATGAACATTTCCTGGCATATGTCGCCACTACCCGCGCCAGTGATGTGCTGTTCCTCACGCGATCGCTGGCGGATACCGCCGGACGCGAGGCCCTGCCCTCGCCCTACTGGCGTCGGCTGCTGGAGCTCCAGCCCAACAACCGCCCGCGCCGCATGCCTCGTCCCGGTGATCATGATCCATCGTTCATCTCCACGCCACGCCAGTTGGTCACCGCTCTGATGCGCTGGGTGCGCCACGCCCCGCCGCAGGACGCCGATGCGGATCATCCCCACTGGCCGGCCCTCTACCAGTGGCTGGCGGAGCATGAACCCGTCTCTGACGCCATTGATGTCATGCGATATCGCGCCTGGAAGGCCCTCAGCTACACCAACAGCTCCACCCTGTCACTGGAAACCGCACAGAGGTTATTTGCTGCGCCTTTGCGCGCCTCGATCAGCCAGCTTGAAACCTTCAGCCAATGCCCCTTCCGGCACTTTGTCACCTACGGCCTGCGCCTCACCCAGCGCAGCAAAGCCGATCCCACTGCCATCGACCTCAGCCGGATCTATCACCAGACCCTCGAACAGCTCGTGCGCGAGCTGCTGCGCCGCAGGATTGACCTGACCGCCATGCCTGACGACCTGGCGGCTGAACTGATCCGCCGCGCCACCGCTGAAGCCGGGCAGACCCTCCGCGGCGAGCTGATGATCAGCACCGCCCGCAACCGCTACATCCTCAAACGCATCGAACAGACCATCGAGCAATTCGCTGTAGCCCAGCGCGCCATGGCCGCCCGCGGAGAGTTCCGCCCCCGGTTCACCAACATCGCCTTTGGCACCGAGACCAGCCAGCTTCCCCCGCTGACCCTCACCACTCCAAGCGGCCGCCAGCTTGAGCTGTATGGCCGCATCGACCGCGTTGACCTGCTCGAACAGGAAGCTGCCTTTGCCGTCATTGACTACCGCATGGGCAAGGTCAACGGCATGAATATCAATTACGTCTATTACGGCCTGTCACTACAGCTGCTGGCGTCGTTGCTGGTGATGCAGACTCATGGCGAGAAGCTGACCGGCAAAAATCTCACGCCCGCGGCAGCGCTGTATGTGAAGCTCCTGCGGGAGATCAAAAAGATCGCCCATCCTGGCGATGCCGTTTCCCCCGAGGATGAATTGTTTCACCTCTGGCCGACGCAACGCGGCATCGTCGATCAGCGCTTTCTCAACCGCTTTGACGAACAGCTTCAGCCGGGCGAATCCTCCCATATCCTGAAGGTGCAGGTGAACAAGGACGGCGCCATCTCCAAGGATTCCACCGATGTCGCCACCGACGATGAACTGCAGAAACTACTTCAGTTCGTCCAGGACAAACTGGCGACGCTGGCGGACCAGATTCTCGCCGGTGACACCCGCGTCTTCCCGTATCGCCTGGGCACCACCAGCCCCTGCGCCGGCTGCGACTATCACGCGCTGTGCCGCTTTCAGCCGGGCATCGACAGTTACAACTTCCTTCAGCCGATTGGCCGCGCCGACCTGCTGGGCGGAGGTGACGCATGAGCAGCCGCAACTGGACTCCCGAACAGATCGAAGCCATCCACACCACCGGCATGGGCCTGCTCGTCTCGGCTGCCGCCGGCAGCGGAAAGACCGCTGTCCTCTCCGAGCGCTGCGCCCACCTGGTCTGCACCGCCGAGGATCGCTGCCACGTCAACCAGTTGCTGGTGGTCACCTTCACCGAAGCCGCCGCCGCCGAAATGAAGGCCCGCATCGAGCAGGCCATCCGCACCCGCGCCATCGGCAGCACCGATCCGCACCTGCTTCGCCAGCTCAAGCTCGTGGAGCATGCCCAGGTCAGCACGTTGCATTCGTTCTGCCAGCGGCTGCTGCGCCATCATTTCCACCGGATCGATCTCGACCCGGATTTTGTCATCCTCGATGGGGATGAAGCCCTGCTGCTGCGAGATGATGTAGTCCGCCAGGTCTTCGCCAATCGCTATGAGTCCGGCGACGACGCCTTTCAGGCATTTGTCAACGCCTATGGCGCCGGCAAGGACGAACAGCTCATGGAACAGGTCGTGCACACGCATGATCTGCTGTGCAGCCTGGTGATGCCCGAGCAGTGGCTGGCCACCGCCCGCGCCCAGATCGCTCAGGCGGCTGAGCTGCCACTGGAGCAGTCCGACCTGGGCAGGACCTTCCTGATGACGGCCCAGCAGCGCCTGCGCGGCATTGTCGATGAAGCCATTGCTGCCATCGCCGAGATGCCCCCCTCAGCCGCCAGGTATGCCGAGTACCTCGCCACACTCCGCGACATCGCCGCCGGCTGGCTGGCCACGCTCGAATCTGACGGCTACGACGCCCTCGCCCGGGCCGTGCGAGACTTGGACAAGTTTCCGCGACGCCCTTCCGTCAAGGGCGAAGACACCGCCAAGGCGTTGACCCAGCGCGTCCAGGACATGCTCAAGAACGATGCCATACGCCACAACCTGCGATTCAGCTCCGAGGAATGGCGCCGGACGATGGCTGCCATCCAGCCGCATGCCGAGGTCTTCCTCTCGCTGGTCGAAGAATTCGGTGAGCAATATCGTCAAGCTAAGCGCGCCGTTCGCGGAATCGATTTCTCGGATCTGGAGCGCCTGGCACTCGATCTGCTGTGCGAAGACCGCGCCACGCTCCGCCCCTCGGAGATCGCCCGAGCCTGCCATCGCGCTTATCGCCATGTACTGGTCGACGAATACCAGGACATCAACGAAGTCCAGGATGCGATCCTGCGCCTCACCAGCACCGAATGTCTCGAGGGGCAGTGCGCGTCCAACCTGTTCTGCGTGGGGGACGTCAAGCAGAGCATCTACCGCTTCCGGCTGGCCGAGCCGATGCGATTCCTCGACCGCGAAACCCGCTATCGTCAGGCCAGCCCAGAGGACGCCGTGCGCGTCATCGACCTGACCAGCAACTTCCGCAGTCGCACGCCCCTGCTTCAGGCAATCAACGCGGTCTTCGAGCGTCTCATGTCGGCTGAGGCCGCCGAAATCGAGTACGACGTCCGTCATCGCCTCGCACCCGGAGCCGACTATCCCGATCCTTCCCCCACCGCCTTTACCGGTGCCCCCATCGACCTGCACCTGCTGCCCACCCCGCCGCGCAGCAACAGCAGCAGCGATGACACCGCCTCCGACGACATCCCAGCCGACCTCCAGGATGACCTGGACCGCACCGACCGCGAAGCCCTGCTGGTTGTTCGCTGCATCCGCGAGCTGATGGGCCAGACTGGCCAGCCGCGCCGCACCATCGCCGAGCGCCAGGGAAATGCGTTCGTCGAACGTCCCATCGAATATGGCGACATCGTCCTGCTGCTGCGATCCTTGAAAAACAAAGCCGAGCAGTTCGCCGCCACGCTGCGCGGGTACGGCATTCCCGTCTACACCGACGGCGGCGCAGGATTCTTCCAGGCGGTCGAGGTGCAGGACATGCTCGCCCTGCTCAGCGTCCTGGATAACCAGCAGCAGGACATGCCCCTGGCAGTGGTGCTGCGAAGCCCGCTGGCCCTGATCCCTAATCCGGATGATGCCCTGGCGCGAATTCGCCTGGCCTACAACGATCCCGAGCAGGCCATCCCGTTCCACCAGGCGGTGGTGCGATATGCCGAGGAACAGGATGACGAACTGGCGGCCCATCTGCGCGATTTTCTGTGGAAGCTGCGTCAGTGGCGCGATGCGGCCATGAAGCGTCCGCTGGCGGAGGTCATCTGGGGTATTTACGACGAAACCGGCTATCTCGCCTACACCGCAGGGCTGGAGGATGGCGAGCAGCGCCAAGCCAATCTGCTGCATCTGCACGAGCGCGCCCGCCAGTTCGGCGGATTCCAGCGCCAAGGGCTGTACCGCTTCCTCCAGTTCATGGACAACCTGCGCCAGCAGACCGAACTGGGCCAGACGTCGCTGGCGTCGCAGGCGGATAACGTGGTGCGGATCATGAGCATCCACGGCAGCAAGGGGCTGGAGTTTCCGGTGGTGATCGTGCCGGACCTGGGCAAGGCGATGAACCTGCGCGACACACGGGGCAAGATCCTGGTGGATCGCGCCGCCTACCTGGGCATGCAGGTGGTCGATGAGAAGCTGCATGTCTGCTATCCGTCACTGGGACAGGTGGTGGTGCAGGAGAGGATGCAGCGCGCCACCCGGGCGGAAGAGTTGCGGCTGCTGTATGTCGCGATGACCCGCGCACGGGAGCATCTGGTGCTGATCGGCACCTGCGGCGACAAGCAATACGACAGCTGGGTGCAGCGCTGGACGGGCCATCCGGGTCGGCTCCCAGCCGACATGGTGTTGAGCGCCAACTGCATGCTAGACTGGATCGGCCCCGCCGGTGTGGCCTCAGCGGCCCAGAGGGCGATCGCCTTCCACCTGCATGATGAAGCCGACATCGAATCCCTCAAGGCAATGCCGCGATCGGCTTACCCCGATCGGCCCGATCGCGCGGACCTGGCGGCCTTGAAACCCCTGTCCCCGCCGCCTCCGCCGGATGATAAGGCGATGGATGTGATTCAGCGCGTTACCTATCGGTATCCCCATGCCGATCGCTGCTCCCGCCCGGCGCGGCTGAGCGTTACCGCGCTGACCAGAGAGCAATCCGATGCCGGCCTGCCGGATCTCACGGCTGCCCTGTCCGCAGAAGAAGCGCGCATCTCCGGACGAAAATCTCAGCGCGCCGCTGCTCAAGCTGAAATATCCGATGCCTCCTCCAATGGCGACGACACTCCACCCGCTGCGCCTGCCCTGCCTCTTCCGCGCTGCGTCTGTGCCGATGCACCGCTGGCGGCTGTGGACCGCGGGACCGCAGCCCATACGGTCCTGCAGCACCTGGATTTCTCCCGGGCATCCGATGAATCCGACATCCGCCAGCAAATCGACGCCCTGGTCCGCCGCCACCTGCTCACGCCCGAGGAAGCCGCCACCGTCAACATCGATGACATCCTCTGGCTGACCACCGCCAGCGAACTGGCGCCGCTGTTTGCAGCACCCGATGCGGACCTGATCCGCGAAATGCCCTTTTACCTGGCACTGGACCATCCCAACTGTCCGCCCGCCGACGATCCGATGGATCGTCTCATGGTTCGCGGCCGCATCGACCTGGTCATCGCCCAGCCGGACGGCCTGACCATCGTCGATTACAAGACCGATCGCGTCACCAACGACACCATCCACCTGCGCGCCGATGACTATCGCGAGCAGATCTCCCTCTACCGCCGCGCCATCGAAAATGCCGCCAACCGTCCCGTCAAATCCGCCGTCCTGGCCTTCACCCGTGCCCGACAGGTCATTCGCGTTTCCTGATCCACCACAGACTGAACTAATGGACTTTTCCCGGCGTACCGATATACTGACTACGTCAACTGCCCCGCCTCGATCTCTCGGAACCACGCCTCCTCCGGCTTATTTCTGACAGTTCAAAAGCCCAGTTGCAGCGCATCGACCGGCTTGTTCTTCGGCTGCCTGCCGAGGCCCTTCAGGTGCGCATCGTCCACCGAAGGACCCACATGCAGTTTGCTGAACTTCGGCTCGCCGAGCCGATCCGCCGTGCTCTCGTTTCCGAGGGCTATACCACCGCCACGCCGATCCAGGCGCAGGCGATTCCCCATGTGCTTGACGGCCGCGACGTCCTGGGCTGTGCCCAGACCGGCACCGGCAAGACCGCAGCCTTTGCTCTGCCCATGCTACATCGCTTCGCGACGCATCCCCATGCGCCTGCAAAGATGCGGGCACTGGTGCTCTGCCCCACGCGCGAACTGGCGACGCAGATCGACGTCAGCTTCCGCACCTACGGGCAGAATCTGCGTTTCCGCTCGACCGTTATCTTTGGCGGTGTCGGCCAGAACCGGCAGGTCGCCGCTCTGCGGCGTGGTGTCGAGGTCTGCATCGCCACACCGGGGCGACTGATGGACCTGATGAACCAGGGTTACGTCGATCTGCGCGGCGTGGAGGTGCTGGTGCTCGATGAAGCCGACCGCATGTTCGACATGGGCTTTATCCACGACATCCGCAAAATCGTCGCAAAGCTTCCGAAAAAGCGCCAGACGCTGCTGTTCAGCGCCACCATGCCGGCTGAGATTCGACGGCTGGCCCAGTCGCTGCTGACCGATCCGGTCAACGTGCAGGTGTCGCCGGTGTCGAGCACCGTCCAGCGAATCGACCAGTCGGTCTATTTCGTCGAGAAACGCAACAAGTCGGACCTGCTGGCGCACCTGTATCACGAGCTGCCCATGGCGCGCACCATCGTCTTCACGCGCACCAAGCACGGAGCCGACCGTGTTGTTCGCCAATTGCACCAGCGCGGCATCCGCGCCGAAGCCATCCACGGCAACAAGAGTCAAAACGCCCGTCAGCGGGCGCTGGACAACTTCCGCTCGGCCCGCACGCCGATCCTCGTCGCCACCGACATCGCCTCGCGCGGGATCGACATCGACCATGTTACGCACGTGGTCAACTACGACGTGACCCATGAACCGGAAACCTACGTGCATCGCATCGGCCGTACCGGCCGAGCCGGCGCCGCCGGGGTAGCCATTTCGCTATGTGATACCGAGGAGCGCTCGTACCTGCGGGCAATCGAAAAGCTGACGCGCCAGACGATTGCCGTCCGCGAGGATCATCCCGATTACACCACGATCGAGCGTCCCCTGCTTGCCCAGGCTCCGGAGCGCGCCGTTGAACCGTCGCCTGCTCGCCGCGCGGCTGTCCAGCAGCCGCGCGGCGGATCACGGCCGTCTGCCAAATCGCGACCCACCACCAAGCGCCGCCGCGCCAAGGCCTGGGGCATCAGATAACCCCGTAGCGAGGGCGTCTCTAACATTATGCATGATGGACGTAAGCGTTGTAGGGCAGGCTATTTGCCTACCGTCGACGGCCCTATGGCACTCACGGCAGGCAATGCCTGCCCTACGAGGCACAAATGGCTGGACTTGGGCCAGAGATGCATAAAGGTAGTCTCGCCCGCGTTGGCGCAATTAAAACTTGGGCGAGACGCCCGCTAGATATTGAGACGATTGTCGCGTATCAGACGATCTGCTTGATTTCAAGATCAAGAATCTGCCGCGGATCGAGGTCGATGCGCTGTTCGAAGACGCCGCCAAGGCCCTCGCGGCTGGTGGCGATGATCCAGCCTTCCTCGATAATCATGTCTTCGATCACGCGGCCGCCGGGCAGCTTGGCCCGGCAGACGGCGGTGTACTTGCGCTTGGGCGCGCCGGCTGCGACCAGCTTCTTGCGCCATTCCTCGGGAAGCACCTTGGCGAGTCGATTGCGGGGAGGGGTTTTCGAGTGCATGTCAATCGCTAATCAGAAGGATCCGCTTCCGCGGACCAATCAGGCTGTTACTTCACAGGTGGTCGAATCGTTCACTTCATCCGCTGCCGTCGAAGCCGGCCAGACGCCGGGACCGTCGGCATGATAAAACCGGTCCATCACTCGCGCCCAGCCGGTGAGGCTTTGCACGTCGATGAATGCCGCCTTGACCTCGGCAGCCTGCGGATGAAACCGGGCATACTTGATCCCCATCTTGCGCATGCGCCGCCCCGCCACCTGCTCACCATGGATCTCAATCGCCATGGCGAAATGCTCTTCCAGCGCCGCCCGCTGTTCGGCAATCGTAGGCGGTTCGAGGGCTGTGCCCGGCGCCGCCAGCAGCGCCTGGGCATGGCGAAAAATCCACGGATTGCCGATCGCACCGCGGGCGATCCAGACGATGTCCACGCCCGTTTCCCGTTTCATGCGGACCGCATCCTCGGCGCAGAAGACATCGCCGCTGCCGAGGATCGTGCGATCCGGATAGCGCTGCTTCAGTTCGCGCAATACGTCCCACGTGGCGCGGCCCTGATACTTCTGCTCGACGGTGCGGCCATGCACGCGTACGGCGCTGTAGCCGTATTCCCACGCCAGTTCGATCAGGCGCTCAAACTGATCGATCGATTCGGCTGAGTCGTCGAACGAGCGCCGTAGACTGAC
>CAZSJB010000024.1:0-14103 GCA_964606625.1 uncultured Tepidisphaeraceae bacterium
AAAGCCCACCTGGTGCTGCGCCTGTCCTATAACCGAGATTGGGGATCGGTTGACAGGCCTGTGCAGGCTGTACCCATTATAAGGAATAAACCGGCATCAGTCTGCCTGTTTCTTGAGATGAGACGTATCGGCTTCCAGCTCGAGTTTCCACTGATCGTCGTAGCGGACCAGTTTGTAGAGGCTGGTTGGCGGGGCGGGAGGACCGTCCTCAGCCACCCGGCCCAGCAGGGCAGCGACCGTCCCAATGACTGAGGAGCCATGTCCGATCAAGACAAGATTCTGTCCCGTGGCAGCCAGTCGCCGGATGGTTCGAGCAGCGCGCTCCGCCAACTGCTCCCACGTTTCCGGAAAGCGCATCTCATCCGGTGAGCGATACTCCGTATCCAGATGCTCGCATGTCCAGTTGACCTTGGCATTGGGCAAGACCTCGGGGACACAAGTAAACCATTCCGAGTTCAGCCATTCACAGATGCCAGGTTCGATCCGCAGCGGAGCGCCCGTCGCTCGGGCGATGGGCGCGGCGGTCTGCAACGCCCGCAAAAACGGAGAGGCGTAAACGGCATCGATCGGTTCATCCGCCAGCCGTTGCGCCAGGCATTCGGCTTCGGCGTGTCCCTGGTCCGCCAGGTGCGGATCGAATGGCCGCTGGGCAGTGTCGGGCCAGGCCGGATTGATCATATCGATTCGGGTGCCGTGTCGGGCAATCCAGATCGTCTGGGCAGGTGGCTGAGTCATGGCTACTGCGAGGAATGATCAGAGAGTTGGCGATTTTCGCATCCCGTGGCATGTCCACCCCGAGCGCCATCCCGGCAGCGTGCCACGCCCGGTCCTACATACTGCTTTCGCCGGGGGGATACAAGTCCGAACCGAGGCCACCGCAAGCCGCCCCAATGCCGGATTGCGCAAGGGATACCGGCCATTCGCGGCGAAAGTCACCTCGGCAATGGATCCGCGGGTCAGCGCTTCTGGTCCACCCGCGGGAACAGGGGCGAACCCTCGCCCAGCTTGTGCCCGGGCTGAAGGGGCGAGGCGAACAGATCCTCGAGCGTGCGGCCATCGACATTGACGTTCAGTTGCTGCAAGCCGGCAGCCGCCTTATCCGGGAGCACCGGGAGCAGGGCGACCAGCGCGCGGTAGATGCACTGGCAGGCGAGATTCAGCACCGTGTCCAGCCGTTCGGATTGGCTTTCATCCTTGGCCAGCCTGAACGGCTCGGTGGCGTCGATATAGCCGTTGGTTGCGCGTGCCAGATCGATCGGCAGGGTGGCTGCCTGCTGAAGGGCCAGCCGCTCATACGCAGCCGTCACCTGTCCCACCAGGCCAGCGGCCTTGGTTTCCAGATCCAGGTCGATCTGCTCCGTCGGTGTCGCCTTGGGCAGCACGCCGCCACGATAACGCCCGATCATCCGCAGTACGCGGTTGAGGCAGTTGCCTACCACGTTGGCCAGGTCGTTGAACGCTTTCTTGAAATCCACTTCCGTCCAGTTCAGGTCGTTGCCGAACGGCGCGGCGCTCAGCAGGTAATAGCGCAGGGCATCGAGACTGTAGGTATCGATGACGCTGCGCAGTTTCGGCAGATCGATGAAATTGCCGAGACTTTTGCTCATCTTCTTGCCCTCAGCCGTCCACCAGCCGTGGGCATAGACCTGTTTTGGCAGCGGCTCGCCAAGTGCGATCAACATTGCCGGCCAGTAGACCGTGTGGAACCACATGATCTCCTTGCCGATCAGGTGGATATCCGCCGGCCAGTACTTGCGGTATTTGCTGTCATCGTCCTGGCCATAGCCAAGGGCGGTGATGTAGTTGCTCAGTGCATCGATCCAGACGTAGATCACATGCTCCGGATCGTTGGGCATGGGGATGCCCCACTTGAGCGTCTGGCGACTGATTGACAGATCTTCCACACCGGCCTTGATTTTGCTGATGACTTCGTTGCGTCGGGCTTCCGGCTGGATGAATTGCGGATTGGCCTCGATGTGCGCCAGCACCTGCGGGACATATTTCTTCAGGCGGAAGAAATAGCTGGGTTCCTTGTAGCGCGTCAGTGGTCGGCCCGAAATGGCGGACTTGTAGTTGTTGGCGCGGGCTTCGTTCTCAGGGACGAACTCCTCCTGTCCCTCGTCATACCAGCCTTCATAAGTGCCCAGGTAAATGTCGTCCTGGGCGACGAGCTTTTCAACGATCGCTTTCACGCCGGATTTGTGGCGCGCGTCGGTGGTGCGGATGAAGTCATCGTGGCTGATCTTCAGCTCCGGCCACAGCGCCTGGAAGACCGCGACGTTCTGGTCTGCCAGTTCCTGAGGGGTGAGTCCCTGTTCCGCGGCTGTTTTGACCATCTTGATGCCATGCTCGTCGGTTCCGGTCAGGAACCATGTGTCATCTCCCCGAAGGCGGTGATAGCGTGCGATCACATCGGCGCAGATGGTCGTGTACACATGTCCCAGGTGCGGCTCACCATTGGGATAGTAGATCGGTGTGGTGATGTAAAACGTATCAGACATCGAAAATCCTTCGGAGAACCAGTTGAACCACAAAGCACCAACATGCGGAGTTGATCTTACAGCAAGGGGCGGCTCCGCATCTGGGGATTCGGGCGATTCATGATTATTGCCTGGCTGAGCAAGAACAGCGATTATCGAAGAGCATACGATATGGATCAAGCCAGCTTCTGCCCCGGCAGGTCTTTGGGGGGAACCGGCTCGCGGCCGCCCAGCCGCGTATGAATCGCCAACCACGTTCCTGCATGTAGCGGCAGAGCCAGCCAGATCGTCTCTCCATTGACCTGGTCGAGCTGGGGCAGCAACTGCCCGATCGCTCCCAGAACCGACAATCCCAGCACGATCCCCGCCGCCCACCATGCCACGTACGTTCCGCGGGCAGGGTTGTTATTGCTTTGCTGCCGCGTGTGCAGTGCCATCATGAAGCCAGTCACCACCAGCACCAGCGAAACAGGGTTCAATTGCAGCCAGTTTTCATTCCACCACGCAGAGGCATGGTCCGTGAACCATGCCCAGGTGCCAATGGCGCCCGCCACGCCGGCGATCAGCCCCCACAGCGCGATACCCAATCCCATCACCCGCTGAGCAATCCGATGTCCGCTGCGCGCCATGCGGCCCATCGCAGCCAGCAGCGTGCCCAGCACGATTCCCGTCAATCCATACCCGATCCACCAGTATTGTGGTGGGGCATCCGGCACGGCAAACGCCTGGCTCGCAAATAACTGCCACTCCCGCCGTACCAGGTCAATCGCCTCGCCATTCTCATCCACCACCTTGATCTGGCGCAGATGTTCCATCAGTTTCACCGGCAGGAACATCTCCTCCCACCGGGTGATCGGGCGGTCCACCGGCTGGCCGAGCACTGCATACAGCGCGGTGTACAGCGGCCAGTCAGGCCGGGTCAGGCGACGGGTGTGCCAGCGGAAGGTGGCGTGGGTTGGGAGATTTCGCGTCTGCTCGGCGATTTGTCCGCCCAGCACCCGATCCAGCGCATCGCGCACGCGCGTCGAGCAGTTGTCGGTGTAGTAGTCGTAGCGGTACTCGTGATTGGGCGGGGTGACGTTCCATTCGAGGAACTGCTGTAATTCGTACTTCTGGCGGGCGGTCAGGTTCAGTTCCTGGACCCACACAGAGCGCTCGGCTGCGATGTAATCCATCGCCAGCCACTGTTCCGGACCAAGATTCAGGCGGCGGTCAGGATGGTGATGTCGATACCATGCGGCGATGATATCCGCATCAATCGCTTCGCAGCGGTAGAGCATCCGTCCCTGGATAAACCGCCAGATGAAGTTTTCCTGGTTGAAATCGAAGACGCCATAGTTGTAGGCGATGTCAGTCCCGGCGACTGGATCATGGATCCAGATCTGGTTATGCCCGAAACGCTCATAGACGGCCTCTCCCGGCCCGATGGTCATCAGATAGACGCGCAGCCGCTCGGCCTCGGCTGGAGAGGTCATGGGCGTATGCCCCCAGGCAGGGATGCTCCAGATGTACAAGCAAATCAGGACCGGCAGAATGATTCGCATAGCCTCTCCATCAGACCCGACACATGGGCTGCTGACAAGCACAAGCCACGAAGTGGAGCCTGCCACGGCCGATAACAAATGAACGGAATCGTATCATGTCGTCGTCTTTTGTTTCGATTATGATTCGCTGTGCGCAGCGGCTGGCGCGATAATGATGATCGGGCACAGGGCAGAAAGCCGAAGAATTCTGTGATGACAGGCCCCAAGCGCCCCTTGGGCAGCTTCTGTGGCACTGAATGTCAGTGCAACGGGATATCCTGGTGAAGGAGCGTGGATGAAACTCAATTTCTGGCAGTGGATTGGCATTCTCATCCTGGTGGCAGGCGCGATCGGGTATGCGTTTTTCCGAGATACCTCGCCGCGCATTGACGAAAATCGCCTTCCGCCTGCGACAACGCAGCCAGTGGAGGGAGATGCTGATTCCATCTAATGGCGGGCTATTGTGACGCTCACTCATGCCCCACCTTCGCCGCCGAGCACCCTGCGGCGCGATGTCCTCAGCGCCTACCTCGCCAGCGCCTCCCGCATTGGAAGCTGGGTGGTGGTGTCGGCGATGGTATATCGATGGATGGGGGGGGAAGCCTTCGCCATGTTGGCGCTGGTGCGCGGGACGCTGGCGATTCTCAATTACACGACACTTGGATTGACACCGGCCCTGGTGCATCTGATGGCGAAGGCGGCAACGCCCGTTCGAGCCATTCCGGTTCGTGACGACGATTCGTCCATTCTCACTTACGCTGATCCCTCTGTACAGGCGGGCTATGACACGGTCGGGCCATTGCAGCGGATCTACTACAGTGGCCGCATTACGGCGACGATCCTTGCGGTCGTCGGATGCATCGTTGTGCTCGTGCTGGCCGACAACTTTGCCTATTGGCTGAATGTCACCCCGGGGTTGCGGAATGAAATCGGGTCGCTCGTGTGGTGGATCGGGCTGGGAATGGTCCTGCGCCTGTGGAGCGATGCTTCGGGCGCGGTCCTCCAGACCAACCATCGCATCGCCATCGACAACCTGCTGCTGGTCGTTTCCGATGTCTTGTGGGTGGCGCTGACAACCCTGGTGTTGACGAATGATGCCGATGGGCTGCCGCGCGTGGGCATGAGCTTTGCCGCTGCGGGGGGAGTGCTGGCAGGTTTGCGGCTGGTGGCTGCCGAAAGTATCGCACGCACCTTTTCGCGGCGCATCCAGGTCGACTGGAGGGCCGTGCGGACCATCCTCTCGATGGGCCTGTTCGTCGCAGCCGCCCAGGTGGCGGATTATCTGTACGCGCCCATCGACATGATCCTGATCAACAAACTGATCGATGCGGAGACTGTTGCAGACTATGCCCCGGCGATCCAGGTGGATGCGGGATTGCTGCTGTTGGTAGGGGCGCTGGCAGCCGTGCTGCTGCCCAAGACGGCACTGGCACATGCGCGCCAGGATCGGGCGCTGATCCGCCGGTACTACATCCGCGGCACGCTGGCGAGCGCGGTGCTGCTGCTGCTGGCGGCGGGTGTGGTTTGGGCGCTGGCGCCGTGGCTGTTCAAGCTGTGGCTGGGCGAATATCGCGATGGTACGCGGTTGATCCTGCCGCTGGTGCTGACCAGTACCGTGATCGGTGGCTCGAGCGCGGTGGGGCGATCGGTGTTGCTGGGAATAGGGCATGTGAAGGCCTTTACGGTGTCGGTGCTGCTCGCGGGAATCGCCAATGTCATCCTGAGCTATGCGCTGGTGCGCTACTTCGATCTGGGGTTACTGGGGATCGTGCTGGGAACGGTGGTGGTGGTAGTCCTGCGGTGCGCGATCTGGATGCCCTGGTATGTGATGCGCAGGGTGAGGGACTAAGAGGGTGGAGGTGAGAATGTCGGACTGCTTCAGGCTGCGATCAGTTTGACCAGCCCTGCCAGCACGGCAGCAGCCAGCCCCATTCCCCCCAGGATCCATAAGCAGATGATCAGCGCCTGCTTGGGCACCTCGCGCATATCCTCCAGGCGGATCGCCTTGTAAACGATCGCCACGCCCATGCACAGCGGCACAATCAGCAGATACCAGTAATCCCACAGGGGCATCGGTTTGACAAACAGATCCCCCCAGCCCCAGCCCAGCACCTGCAGCATCATTGTTTCCCTCCCATGTGCCGCGCCCGGTACGCCGAATCGATGATCGCAATCAGGTTCAGCATGCCCGCAACGGCGGTGTATAGCACCGGAATCTCCCACATCCGCGAATGCGGTACGGGGAAGCGCGCCTGGCCGGTTTCGGGATCAGGCCGCGCACCCCACACCGAGGCGCCGCCGCTGACGATCGCCACCGGGCCGGTCATGATCTGCGCGATCGACCATGGTTTGCGGCCGATTTCCTGGAGCAACCCCGATCCCGTCACACGATATTCCTGTTTCTGCACACTGCCGCGCGAGATTGTCACCGGGACAAGGGTTCTGCCCGGGATGAATCGTCCTTCGTTGTCATACTTGGGGACTTCGATGATCCGCACCCCGCCAATTGCCAAGCCCGAGACCCACAGCAGCAGAATCGTAACGCCGATAATCACTCCCCGCGTCCGCTGGCCCAAAAGCCAGTACCCCGCGCCCGGCAGTGCCCACCCCACCAGCGCTACCAGCGACGGCGACGGAACATCATTTGTAGATCGACGGTGCTGCGTCATAAGAGTGCCCGAGTGTAGCCGGGGAGGCAGAAGATGAAAAGCCACACAAGATCTGACGCGTCAACCAAACAGCTCGTGTCGATGACGCGCGATGAATCCATACAGGCGGCGGCCCATTCGGGCAAATCGCGGTCGACGCAGAAGTCGGGTCAACGGCCGCAGCAGATATGTCTGCTCAAGCAGCACCACCACCGCATCATATCCCGCTGTAATCCGACCGGTCGGGTCGATCACATGCATGCTCTGTCGAACCTTTGCCGGATCGACCCCCGCGAATTGCGCCACAGCCGCGGTGTCGTTCATGTCATGGAATCGCATTTCTGTCTGCGTGCCCAGCGTTTCCAGGGCGCGCCGCGTGGTACGGCACAATCCGCAGGAGCGGTCGTAGAGAATGTTGTAGGTGTCTTGCATGGTTCATGTTCAGTAGCCGGATCAGCGTTTGATTATATTGCTGTGATGATGGCAGGGGTGCAGTCGTTGCCGCTTTTCAGTATTTTCAACTCCCATGTCCCTCCGCTGGGATCTCTATACCATTGCCGATGACTTGGCGCAGGTCCTCGAGCAAGCCGAAGCCGATCTGCAACTCGAGCAGGCGGTCTACGGACTCGATGCGCTCGATGAACGGCAGATGCATGCCCTGTTTGCCGATCGACTTGCCGATCGCTACGAGGTGGCCCGCGAGGTGCATTATCCCTCGTCGTTCGGCAAGAAGCTTTCGCATCGCCAGCGGTGCGATCTGGTACTCACGCCGCGCGGCCTGCCGCTGCGACTGGATTCCAAACCGCTCACGCTGTTTGATCCCCCCGAGTTCTGCGCGCCCGAGGCGGCGCTGTGGCTGGAAGTCAAGTGTGCTTACCAGTTTCGCGAAGGGGGCGTCCGTCACAGTGGATACGGCAGCCAATGGCGCAAGGGCGTCGTGGACGATTTGCGCAAGATGGAAGCCGAACCCCGCATCCACGAAGCCGCGCTCGTGCTGGTCGTCTTCAACGAATCCCAGGAAGTGCTGACGCATGATCTGGATCTCTTTGAAACGGTTCTGGCGGAAAAGGAAGTGCTGGCTGGGTTCAAACAGGTGCGCTCGGTACCGATCTGGGAGCGCAATGGACATCGGCTATGCACGGTTGCTTTATATCCGACGATTCAGCGGGGCTGAGGCGCGGATTCCTGCTCCTCGAGAAGCGCGTTGAACGCGCTGTTAGTGAGTACGTGAGCGGGCAGAATTGTGGGAGCCGGTTTGGCGGGGGCTTGTCCCTGCAATTGCGGCAGCAGCTGCGCTACGCACGCCTCCGCCAGCATCGGTACATCCTGATTAGAGCAGACAATCGGCACCGGCAGCAGGTGCATCATCGGGATCTCATCAAAACAGCCGATGATCGGGGAGGATTTCACCTCCCCCATCGCTTCCAACACCCCCTGGCCGAGGAAGTTGTTGGTGCAGACGATCGCATCCACCTCCTTCGACCGGAACTGCATGAATGCCTGGTACCCGGTCTGTTTCTGGGCGGGGCCTTCTACCCGACTCACCACCTTGAACCGCTCAGCCGACACTTCGGCACGGCGGCGGTGGGTCACGACATGCCTGGGGCCGCTTACCAGCGCGATCCGTTTCACACCTACCTGCTCCAGCGTGTCGCACAATTGGCCGGCGAGCTGCTCCTGATCGGTGGTCACGCTGCTGGTGATTCCCGGCACTGCGCGATCCAGCACCACCAGCGGCAACTGGGCGGGCAACAGCTCCATCAGCGCCCGCCGTGAGCGCGCCAGCGGCACAACGATCAGCCCATCGATGCCCCGCTGGGGCATCAGGCGCAGATAGGTCTTCTCCACCTCCGGGTCTTCGCCGCTGTTGCCCAGGATCAGAGAATACCCATGTCGGTGCAGCGATTGCTCGATTAGGCTGGCCAACTGTCCGAACCACGGGTTGGCGATGTCCGACACCAGCAGCCCTACGGTATGGGTGCGCCGCGTCCGCAGCGACCGCGCTACCAGGTTCGGCCGATATCCCAGCCGCTGGGCAGCCTCGGTCACCCGCTGCCGCGTCGCCGCGCTGATGCGGCGCGCCATCTCCCCACCCGCCAGCACCCGCGAAACGGTGCTCACACTGGTGCGCGTCGCATCGGCAATGTCCTGAAGCGTCGTAGCCATGGTGTCGTCATGGAGGGGAAAGCAACTGGATCATATCCCTCCCAGGAGCCCGATGCCAGCATTCTACCTGCCTTGGAAACCGCTACTCCAATGGGTTCGTTTTGAAGAAAGTGAAAGGGACGAATCAGCGTTTTTGAGTCAAAAATACGGTTTTAGTGGGTTCGTTTGGACACAATAGGCACAGATGAAAGACGGGATTCGGTGAACAGGTGGGCATCGATTTCTCTCCCCGGAAATCCTGGGAAAGCGAGCGGGCGACATGCTCCCCAGATAACCTCGCTGAATATATGAACTATATCCTAACATGAGGTGGGGTCAAATCATTTTGTCATTTTAATAAAGGAGTGAGGCCAGAAGGGGGTGGAGGAGAACAAATCAGGATCAGCCCATTTGCTAAAGGGAAGCTCCTCGGTTATTTGCTGTCGCCGTGGCTGAACGGCAGGTTCACGGAGATGTCGATAGCTTGCTGGTGCGGGCGGGGATGGGCGCGAATAGTCTGTTCACGCGCGTCTACCATCGCCTGGAGGTGATTTCGCCCCTGGTGCTGCCGCGCCGTGGAGCTGGGATCCTGGTGTCCAACCATACCAGCGGGCTGGATCCACTGCTGATCCAGGCGGTCTGTCGCCGGCCGATCGTCTGGATGATGTCGCGGGAATACTACGAAATTCGCTCGTTAAACTGGATTTTCCGGCGAATTGAAGCGATTCCGGTCGGGCGCGATGGGCGCGATCTGGCGGCCACCCGCAGCGCCCTGCGAGCCTTGAAACTGGGGCGGATCGTGGGGATCTTCCCCGAAGGCCGGCTTGAACGCACCCGCGAGCTGATGCCGTTCCAGACGGGGGTGGCGCTGTTGGCGATCCGAACCGGTCTGCCGGTCTATCCGGTCTGCCTGGATGGCACCCAGCGGAACCGGGGAATGCTCGAGGTCTTTAGGATTGCCCAGTCAGCCCGGCTGGCTGGCGGTCCGCCGCTGCGTTTTCCGCCCGGCGACCCGGATCGCGAAGACCTGCAAGCCGCCACCGCCCGCATCCAGCAGGCGGTCCAGCAGCTCATGTCGCATATTTCTTAAAAAATCCGTGAGAGGATTGAAGAAAATCGGACCTGTCTGCCGAACTCTTATATCAGTGATGGACAAGTCTGGAGAAAACGGTGATTGACGCGATTCGCATAAAGCTGTGATAATCCAGACGACCTTTATCTGTTGAAGGCCAAGCGCCTATGGCGCATTTTCTCCCCTCCGGAAGACAGCGTGTGTAACAGCCGCTGTCTTCTTTTTTGGCTGCGATGTTTCAGGCGCAGCGACAGCATCATGGGCAGGCGGGATCTGGCAGTGCTGGTGGTGATTTCGCTGATGGTTCGCCTGCCATGGGTGATACTTCAGCCAACCGATCCGCACGTTCTCCAAGCCCAGCTTCCCGATCAGTACGAATACCTGGTCCTTGGACATAACCTGCTGCACGAAGGCAGCTTATGGTTTGTCGACCCACGATTCGACCAAGCGGTGCATGCGTTTCGCATGCCGGGATATCCGCTGTTTATTGCCGCACTGGGAGCGTCGCCGACGGCGGTGCGAATCGGGCAGATCCTGCTGGACTTGGGGACGGCCCTGGGAGTGTCCCTGCTGACCCGTCATCTGGTTGTCCCTTTGGAGCACTCCGAAAATAACAGGGGGAGGGCAAGCAATGGCCGAGTCCGCTATCTGCCGCTGATTGCTGGATTGCTGGTGGCGCTGAATCCATGGCTGGTTTATTTCAGCGGGCTGATCCTTTCAGAGACGCTGTTTACCGCTCTGACGGTGTGGGGAATGGCGTTGCCGGTTCTGGGGCGGGGGCGATGGTGGGGATGGGGTGGAGGGATCGTCCTGCTGGCGCTGTCGGTGCATGTTCGGCCTGCCGCGATTCCTCTGGTGCCGCTGCTGGCGATGGGGGCGGCGTGGGTGAACAGCCGATCGGCAAATCCGTATGAACAGCAGGCTTACCCCACCTTTTGGCGAATTGTGTCCGCCGGGCTGGCGGGAGCCGCCGCGGTGGGGCTTGTGCTGTTGCCGTGGGTGATTCGCAACGCCACCCATCCGCAGGTCAATTCATGGATCTGGACGACCACCAACGCCGGTTTCACCAGCTACGACGGATTGCACCCCCATGCCACCGGCGCCTCCGATCAGACCTTCGTCGCTCGGATGCCGCAGCTTCAGTCGATGAACGAAGTCCAGCGATCGCAATACCTGGGCGAGTTGGCACGCCAGGCAGTCGTTGCGGATCCCGCCCGGGTGGTGCGGCTGGCGGGTGTGAAAATCGCCCGTACCTGGAGCCCGATCCCGCTCAGCGAACAATTCAGCCGGCTGCGTTACATCGTGCCCGGATTGGTGTTTACCCTGCCATTTTTCGGACTGGTGCTGCTGGGATTGGCCGGATCCCGGCTATCCCGACCGGCAAAATTGTATCTGCTGTTACCAGCCATTTATCTTACGGTCATTCATGCAGTTTCGGTGGGATCCGCGCGTTATCGGATTCCGGCCGAAGCGCCGATGGCAGTAGTAGCCGCCGCCGGCGCTCATCGGCTGCTGCTGCGCCGCAACCCAACCCGTGCGGACTAAACCGCTGATGTCGCGAAACATCGCCCAACCCGAACGCCTCTTCGACCGCCCGTGGCGGAGCGGCCAGCCTCTACAGCCGCGCATCAGCGCGGTGCGACGGTGGGGGATGCGCCTGCTCCTGGCGGTGTTGCTGCTGATTATCGGCGCCTACATGTACTACACCGACTCGCGCCGGGTGCGCGACATCGCCGAAACCTACCTGTCACGCGTGCTGAATGCGCATGTGACGGTGGGCGAAGCGCGACTGTCCATTTTTGAAGGTTTGCGCCTGGAAGATGTCGCGGTCCACGTGGATGACAGCGGATCTCCTGATTCGACGATCTTCACGGCGGAGTCCTTCCGCATCGACTACAGCCCGCAGTCCATCCTGGGCAATCGTCTTGAAGCTCGTCGCATCATCGCGATCTCGCCTCATGTGCGCCTCACGGAAAACCTGGACACCGGGCAGTGGAACTACCAGCGCCTGATCCGCGAAGCGCCCCCGGAGCCACCCGCCACCCGACCCTCCGACGAGGAGGATGTGCCCCTGGTGTTACCCGAGATCATCCTGCGGAATGCGCGCATTGACTACACCGAGATCAGCGGCGGACAGTCGGTGCCGCGCGGGTCGATGGCTGCCGAAGGGCGGTTGTTCCCGGCAGCCGAACCGGGACGATATGCGTTCGAATTGCAAAGCCGCGGACCCACCGCCGGGCTGGGGGCGATCGTCAACGGATCGTTCACCCCCGCGACCGGCCAGTTCACGATGCGCCTGCGCAATTTTGATTTTGATCACGATGTGCTGGCGATGATGCCCGCGCAGGTGCGGCAGTGGTGCATCGATCACCAGTTGGCAGGGCGGGTGGATATCCCTGAATTGTCCTACACCCCGGCGCGGCGCGGCCGACCGGCGATGTTCCGCGTCGTGACGGAAATGCACGGCGTGCGTCTGGCGGTTCATCCTCGCGAATGGCGCAGCCGCCGCGAAAATGAAGCGCAGCATCGCATCGATCGAGTCCTCCACCTCCTGCGCCTGGGCAGCCTGCGGACCCAAGGCATGTTTGCATCCATCGCGGAAGCGCTGCGGCCTCAGCCGGTGCGGCTGGACAGCGTCTCCGGCACGCTGATATTCCACCAGGATGGGATTGAAATCCGCCGCCTCACCGGGCGCCTGGAAGCCAACGGATTCAAGATCGCCGGCCGGATTGATGGTTATTCGCCGGATGCGACTGCGCGCATCGAACTCTCATCGCTGGATAACGAGAACATTTTCATTCCCCAGTCCCCGCGATATATCGCCTCGCTGCCCGGCCCGGTGCGCGAGGTGTATGGGCATCTTCAGCCCGTGGGATCGGCGCGGTTGATGTTCGAACTGGTGCGCGATCAGCCCGGGGGGCGGCCGAAAATCAGCGGATACGTCGAGATCGTCAACGGGCAGTTCACGTTTGATCGCTTTCCATATCCGTTGCGCAATGTGACCGGGCGAATCGTGCTGGGGACCGATCCCGTCAACGGCTGGGAGCAGATCGAACTACAGGATCTGCGCGGGTATGGCGTGTCAGGCGGACCCAACGCCAGCAAGCTGGTTCAGGTAAAGGGGACGATCGGGCCGCTGGGGCCGGAATCGGCGGTGCATATCGAAGTGAGCGGCAAGAACATCGTCCGTGAACCGGCGCTGATGGCGGCGCTGCCGTCGCAGGCGGTGGCAGCGTTGTCGGCGCTGGATGCCGAAGGGGAGGGCAACTGGCCGACATTTCGAGTGGATTTCCTGTGTGACGTACGGCGCCCGTTGGGGCGAAACACTCGATGGACGGTGAATACCGATCTGCTGGTGCATGAAGCGGCCGGCCGGCTGAAGCAGTTTCCTTATCCGCTGGAAGGCCTCAGCGGCATCATCCGCGTGCGCGAGGGGCGGCTGGAGATCATCGACGGCGCGATGCGCCGCGGCCAGGCAGAGCTGGCGTTTTCCGGTGATTTCACCTGGGACACCCAACGTGATGAGGGGCAGGATCAAAAAGAGTCTGCGGCCTCCCCCCCCGAAAATCGGCCGTTGCCCAACGTGCGGCCCAATCTCAAGATCACCGCCCGCCATGTACCCATTGACGCCGATCTGATCGCGGCACTGCCGCCGGATCATCGCCCGTGGATCGAGCGGCTGGGAGCGACCGGGCGCATCGATATCGACGGGGCGGTGCTGCCTGCGGATCCCGAAGCGCCTGACAAAACACCCGGCGATTATCATTTTGATTTCGACCTGACGCTCCATGATGCGACGCTGTTGCCGATCGACGGTCAGCCGCTGTTTACGCAGGCCGCCGGACGGCTGCGCATCACGCCGCAGCGAGTCGTGGTCAGTGATCTGACCGCTCGCCGCGACCAGTCACGTCTGAAGGCCGATGGCGTTGCCACCTGGGTCGGCAAGACGCCGCACCTGCGTTTCAGTGCATCAGCGAGCAACCTGGAACTGGATTCGGGGCTTTACGTGGCGCTGCCTCCGCGGGCGCGCGAAGCGTGGGATCAGGTTCAGCCTGAAGGCTCCATCGATGTGCGACTTACCTACAGTGGGGACGTGTCGCTGGCGGAAAACCAGTTGCCGACAACCCAACCGGCTGCGCAAAAAGAAAGCACAGCCCGGGAAAGCGGGTTTGAGCTGACCATCCGGCCGCGCACGCTGAGTGTACAACCGCAAATCTTTCCGCTGCGCCTCGAGG
>CAZSJB010000025.1:0-8184 GCA_964606625.1 uncultured Tepidisphaeraceae bacterium
ACGTCACACACAACGCCGAAAGCTCAACCGTTAGCCGGGTTTTCTACAGAGCCGGTTTGATCCATTTGTCCAGTTCGGCTGCGACTTGCCGGGGGGTGGTTTGCAGGATCTGCCGCAGATCCTCCCTGGCCTGGCGACGGCGGGCCGGATCGTCGGCGCTCAGGTCCTTCATGATGCGGACTTCGGGGTCTTGGGCGAGGCGTTCCAGCGTGGCGTCATCCCGCAGGACGACCCGCTGCACCGGAACAGCCGGGCTGGATTGAAAAGCCCCCCACCAGATCAGCCCCCCACCGGCAGAGCAACCAGCCCGATCAGCCCAAGCGTTCGCATGTGCCGCCGCATGAGAATCCCCTTTTTGCAAGAGGCCTCATCGGTACCGCTTTGCCCCGATGATGGAAATCAAACAGACAGGTTGATCCATATCATACCCCCCCCAGCAACAATGCAACAATATTTTTGATAATAATTGCGAAAGGGAGGAAAGAGGGGTTTATGAGGCGGAATTGCCAGTGCGGGAAAGTTTTTGCCCCCTTGCTTGTGTTTGTCGGGATGAGCATCTATTGTTCAGTCTGGTTATCGGATGGACTGATAGAAGGAGATTTTTGACAATGCGCATCCCTCTCGCGGCGGCCCTGATGGCTGCCACCTGCACCGTGGCTGTTCATGCCGATGAAATCCAGTTCAAGAACGGTGACCGTCTCAGCGGCACGATCCTCAGTGCCGGGGATGGCCAACTGGTCATTCAGACCGATGTTGCCGGGAAGATCACCGTCAATCTCGACGATGTGGCGACCTTCAGCTCGGATCAGCCGATCACGCTTCACCTGGAGGATGGCACACGCCTGAATCAACCCGTGGCTGCGGGTGAATCCGGCAGCATCCAGGTTCAGGAAGGCACGGTACAAGCCCAGCCGATCGCGCTGGAGAAGATCCGCCATATCAATCCCACGGAAAACTGGAGCGGCGCCATCGTCGTCGGCGGCATGCTCGAACGTGGCAACAGCCGCACCGAAAGTCTCAGTGTTTCCATCGATGCCGCCCGCCGCAGCGAAAATGACCGCATCACCGTCGGCGCAGCCTATCGCTTCGGCCGGCAGGAAGACCCTGATACCGGCGACGACAAGACCACCACTGATAACTGGTTTCTCAGCGGCCAGTATGACTATTTCTTCAATGAGAAATGGTACGCCTACGCCAACACCCGCATTGAACGGGATCGTGTTGCGGATCTGGAACTGCGGCTGACCCCGGGCGGCGGTATCGGTTACCAGTGGCTGGAAACCCCGCGCACCTCATTCAACACGGAGGTCGGTCTGGCCTGGATTTACGAAGACTACGAAAACGCCGACAGCACCGACACGTTTGCGCTGCGTCTGGCGTACGAGTTGAAGCATCAGCTCAATGACCGGGTAGCGCTGTTTCATGGGGTGGAATACTTCCCCTCGGTGGAAGACATCGGCGATTATCTGATTCTCGCCGATGCCGGGATTCGCGCGGATCTCACCGACAATATGTTCGGGGAGTTCAAGCTGGAGGTGAAGCATGACTCCACGCCGGCCCCCGATGCCTCCCGCACGGATCTGAAATACATCCTGGGTGTGGGCTGGCGGTTCTGAGAAACCTCAGGCGTGGCCTGTTCCATAGCTCGGCGGATCGCTGGCGGGAAAAGTCCCCATCAGCGCTTCGTCGATCGGATCCACAGGATTGACAGGTTCATCGCTAGATGGTTCAGGCACTGACGGGGATTGCATGGACACCGCGTGATCAGGCTTCCAAGGCCGATCACGCGGTGGCTCCGCAACCCGCCTCTCCGAGAACCAGGGCGATTCTTTTTCATTTCTGACCATTGCGGCCTCCTTTCGATCTGCCCTCTTCCCCATATTGATTTTTGGTCAGGACCGCAGGACATCGTTGTCCGGCACCAATTGTCACCCCTCCTGATCCTATGCCGCATGGAGCAGCCGGGATGCTTCCCGTTTTTCTTCTGGCAGCAGGCATGTGCCCGATGCCAGCAGCGCGCAAAACAAACCCCTTGCGACATTCGTGCAATGGGTCTCTCTGGCAAGGATTCCACCCGGGCCGACTGCTGCAGCCCAAGGATGCTGTCTCCATTACTGCGTAGCCTGACGGACGCAGTGGTCAAAGAGGATGCGCCATTCAAGCTGCTGTAGATTGATCAGGATTGGCGTGCGCGGGTCATCGGGGTTCCGGCTGACTTCCTGCACAAGATCCACGAAAACGTGGGGATTCCAGCCGTTGTGGGTCAGGCGGACCAGAGATTTGTCCATCGGCAGCGGATTGAGGATGGTGTTGGCGCTTTGCGCGATGGCGGGATAGATCGGATAATCGCCCACCCGGTTGTACCAGTACTTGCTGTTGGAAAAATCGCCCTCGCGACGATGCATGATGGCATGCCACAGGCTACCGGTCGTGGTGGAGATACCCTGGGAAATGGTATGGGATTCATCCAGCCAGTCATGCCACAGCCACAGGCCCGACAGCACTGCGGCTGCATAATTGTGATCGGTAATCGGCACGCCAAACAGATCAGCCGGCTTGATCGTCTCCAGCAGCACGCGCGCCTCTTCATCTCCGTCGCCATGAACCACCAGGGCGCGGTACTTTTGATCGTGATTGAACCGCAACAACTTGCGGCCGGTGGATGACAGATTGTCCAACTGTACGTCAACTCCGTCAGATTGCGTCATGAATCTTCTCCTTCAGGAAGCAGGCTGATCCGTAGAAAGCGCCCGCAAACATCCATAGGGGTAATGGCTGAGTTTCATCGCATTGTGCTGCGATTTTCACATTACAAGAGCAATCATAGCATGAACCCCGCCCAATCCAGCGGCGCGCGGCATGCCATTTTCATACAGGGAGGCAACGTTAGCAGTTCCAGTGACATTTTCTCTTACGGGAAAGGAGCACCCGATGCTTCACAAGACACTAGCAGTCCTGGCCATCGCCGGCCTAACCGGCTGCGCGTCCGACGGCGGATTTGCCGGATTTGGCGACAGTCGCGAACGAACCGAACAGCGCGCTCAGATGGCCGCCTTCGCCGCCTCTGAAGAAAACCAGTATCCGGACAACGTCAACGTGTCCGAGGATCTGGCGGTCGCCGGGATCGTCAACCAGAAGGACAACACAATCCGCATCTTCAATTTTTCGGATCAGACGCTGCGCAATGCCAAGCTGTGGATCAACCAGAGCTTCGTCTATCGCATTGACAATGTCCCGGCGAACTCAAGCACGCGGGTACCCTTCAGCGGCTTGTACAACAGTGATGGCCGCACCTTCACCGATGTCCGCGCGCCCATCACTTCAATTCAGCTCCAGGTGGACGACACCATGTATCGCGTCCAGGGTCCGGCATATGAGTAAGCACCCCTCGGCTGCGCGTAAGACGCATCCCTGCCACACGCCCAACCCTTGCTCAGGGGTTGGGCGTGTGAAGGAATGCTATCCCCTACTGTAAGGAATATGCGCACTACCGTCCGGCGTGATCCTGGATCACCAGGCTGGGAATTTGTGTCGCGACGGGAGTGACATATGGTTCGATCTGCCCGGTGATCTGGGCGATCGCCCACAGGGCGATCCAGCGTACACGGGGTGAGGACGTCTGCTCGGCGGCGCTGAGCAGGTCGGTGTGGGTGTCGGCAAGGCGCAGCCGTCCGATCGTCTTGATCACTTCAAAGGTGATGCCCTCGCTGTCCGAGGTATTCAATGCCTTCAGCAGTGGGTCGCGTAGGCTGGTGTCGCCCGGCTGACCCGCCTGGCCGATAGCCCAAGCGGCTGCTTGGCGTGCCTCGGAAGGCATGAACTCGGGATTGGCGCCCAGCACGCGCAAACCTCGCTTTACCGCCCCTGCCTCGCCCAAAGGGGCGTAGGCTACCAAAGCCTCTTCCACTGCACCGCCCGCCAGTGCATCTTCGGATTTGCCCGAACCGGTTGCCGCCGCCAGGAGATACGTCGCGCCGCGATCGATGATCGATTCAAGGGCAGGCACCGCGCGCGCGTCACCGATCAATCCCACGGCCGTCGTCACCGCCCGTAGGGCTGCCACGTCAAACGCCTCGGTTTCCCAGCCGCGCGTCTCCAGAAGCTTGATGAGTTTTTCGATTCCGGCATCGCTGCGAAACGTCCCCAGTAGAACGGCCGCATCCTCGCGCCGGCGCGCACTTGGAATATCCAGCAGCTTCACCGCACTGTCGATGATCACCTGCCGTACCTGGTCATTCGCAGGCTGGGTCAAGGTCGCCAATGCCACATCGTGCAGCGGCTGATACGGGCTGGCCAGTCGATCAACCAATGCGGTGGCCACCTGCTCGGTGCGTACCGGTGCGATGATTGCGGCGGCTGCGGCCTGCACGGACAGATCCGGATCACCCAGCATCCGCTCACCGATTTCTCGGGCGCGATCGGCCCCGCTCACCCCGGGCAGCGCGGCAACGGCTGCGCGGCGGATCGTCGGATGATCGTCCTCCAGAAATGCTTCGATGCGGTGCGCGTGGGCGGTTGCCCGCATTTGCCCCAAAGCTGCAATGGCGGCTGCTCGCACACCCACATCCGCTTCATCCAGCAGTGCTGCAAGGGTGTTTGCAATGTGTGGATCGTTAAACTGGGCGAGACTATGGATTGCTTCCAATTTCGCCGAGCCGGTAAGTGTGGACAGCAGATCCCGCAAAGCAGCTCCTTCGCCAGGCACGCGGACATGGGTGATTGCCGCTAACCGGACGGAAGCATCGTTGTCCTTCAGCCCGGCAATGACAGCCGGCGAGGGCTGATCGCGCTCGGCTGACAGCGTGGCATGGGCAGCCACCACTGCTGCGCGCACCTGGGGGCTGGGATCATCCAGGCATTGCAGCAGGTCGTCAGCCAGCTCCGTTTGCAGCGATGCAGCAGCCGCCCAAGCGGCGGTCGCGCGCACCTGCTCACTTTCGTCAGCTAGCGCTTTGCGGATGAACGGCCCTGCCTCAGGCAACATCGACCGTCCCAGATCGCGCACCAGTTCCACACGACGATTCACAGACGTCCCCGGCTGGCTGAAGGCATCTCCCAGCAGTTCGGCGGTCCGGGACGTCAGACCGGATCGAACCACTGCCGGTGGTAACTGTAGCTCAGGACTGTCATACGCCAGGATGACCGACTCGGGCACCGCATCGACCTGAGACACCTCCTGCGCCAGCGCCGCTGGAGCAATTGTCACCAGCACCGCACACGCCCACTTCTTCAACTCACAAGCCCGTTGCCTCATGATGATTCAGACCTCAATCCGTGAATCAGCCGCGCCGCATCAGCGCCGCCAGGCGCAGCCAGGCGACGATCAGTGCCACCAGTGACAATCCACCCATCACGTACAGATGTTTCTCATACAGACGATACTCCGCCACTGCCGGCCAGGCGTCGCGCAATTGGTTTACAGCGATCACGCCCGGGCTGAACATCGCGATGTGCGCTGCCACCGGTTCGGAAAGCACCACGCCGGATGCCCACCATGCGATCATCGGCAGGACAAACAGCGCCGCCGTCACCACATAGGCAGTGACGGTTGCCCGGGCGGTGCTGGCAAACAGCGTCGAGCACATCAACCCCAGCGTGCAGCAGAACACCGCAGCCAGCACGATAACGGGAAGGATGCGCATGAAATACTGGAGATAGTCATTCTGGATGTACCACAGCGCCCCGTAGGCAGGCAGCAATGCAATGATGGGCAACAAGGCCGGCAGGAATGCCGGGATAAACTTGCCCCAGAAAATCCGCCATCCGCTCAGCGGCGTGAGTCGGAGGATTTCCCATGTGCCGGTTTCCAACTCGCTGCTGACGGTGCTGCTGGTGAGGCTGGGGCTGACCAGCGCAACCAGGCCCACCTGGAACGTCACCACAACGGCAGCCACGTAATTCAGGAGGTTGGCGTGGTGCATATCCCCGCCATAGAGCGCCATCGCCGACAGCAGCAGCGAAATCAGCAATGAAGCGTAGAAGATGCGGATCATCCAGCGACCGCTGCGAAGCTGGCTGGTGCGGCGCTCCTTGGCGATGACAGGGTTGAAACGTCCAAACGGCTTGGGCTTTTTCTTCGGATCGATCAGGTACATGACACGGCGAAGGCGGCTTTGCTGGGCGTCAGCCGCCCCACCTCCGAAGCCTTCGGCTGCATTGGGTGCGGTGCGCAGCTTCGCCACGAGGACGCAGAAGCAGATAATGCTCACACCCGTTGCTGCCGGCAGGAAGACTGACCACAAGGCCATCAGATCCGGCCGGCCAAGTCCGCTGAAGTCATACTGATTGGGAGCCAAGAGCGACAGCGCCGCCGCCACCGGCGACAGGGATCGCGCATAATGCAATAACTGGGCAATCAAGCCACTTTGGCTTTCCAGCATAATGGCTGCCGGCACCAGCACCGCCCCGCACACTCCCAGCACGACGATGTACGCCACCACCAGCGCTGTTGCGCTCTGTTTGCACAATGCGGAGATCATCAGGCAAAGGATCGCCAGCATGAACGCCGTCATGAACAGGATCAGATAAGACCATAGCAGATCACTGACCCGCACATCTCCCCGAAACGTCAGCAATGCGACAAACGGCAGCGCCGTCAGCAGCAGCAGGATGGGAAAGGAAATGGCAAAACCAACCTTCCCCAGGATAATCTCGGCTGGGGAAAGACGCGAGGCGTAGAGCATCTCGAGGGTGTTGGCTTCCTTCTCGCCTGTCAGGGCGACCGCTGCGATACCGGGCACGAACAGCACCAGCAGGATAATCTGGCCGATCACCAGGGATACCAGCAGTTGATCCTGCCCGCGTGCCGCGGAGGCGACGCCCTCGGCGCCAAAGGTGCCTTCGAGCACGCCGGACTGCGGCCAGGTCACCATAACCAGTAATCCCAGCACGATCAGAAAAAAAACCTGGATCGCCGCAACCCGCTTGAGACGCAGCAAACCGGTGAGATCTTTAAGAAGCACAGGATTCATAGGGATCCAGCAGCAATATCCGTTTCAGATGTATCCAGATCAGCCTTCCATCGCTTTGGGGCAATCAGGAAAGCCCGCATTACCAGGGGCTCATCTGGGGTTCTCTGTGGCAAAGTCATTTGGTCAGCGACATGAACACGTCTTCCAGGTCGGCTGGCACATCGGCAAAATTGGTCACGGCGATGCCATTGCGAGAAAGGTTGTACAGCACGGTCGCCACTTGCTTGTCGTCGGCTTGCGCTTCGTAGCGCAGGCGGTTGCCGTCCTGATGAACCAGTTCCCACTCGCCCGGCCCCTGGGCGATGACCTCGCGTGTTTTGTCCACATTCTTGAGAACGTTTACTTCGATAACCCGGCGCTGACGGACAGTCTTGAGAATCTCCTGCACCGGACCGGAGGCGATCAACTGTCCCTTGGCGAGAATGCCGACGGTATCGCACACATCCGCCAGTTCCGGCAGGATGTGGCTGGAGACGAGCACGGCCTTGCCGAGATCGGCCAGTTCCCGCAGGAGCTGGCGCATCTGGATGCGTGCCCGCGGATCAATGGTGGCTGCCGGCTCGTCCAGGATCAGCACCTGGGGATCGTGAATCAGCGTCTTGGCGATGCCGACACGCTGCTTCATGCCGCGCGACAACTGCCCCATCAGCTTATCTTTGAACTCGTAACTGTTGGCGATCTTCAGGCACTGGTCGATACGATCTGCCCGCTGCTTCTTGGGAATGCGATACGCAGCCGCGAAGAAATCCAGGTACTCCCAGACCCGCAGCGTCGGATAGACGCCGAAATTATCCGGTAAATACCCCACCACCTGCTTGATCAGATCCTTGTTGCCGGTGACATCCTTGTCGGCCACGATCGCCTTGCCGGACGTGGGATCGAGCAGTCCGCAAAGAATGCGGAACGTCGTGGTCTTGCCAGCGCCGTTAGGACCGATGTAGCCAAACACCTCGCCCTTGTGGATCGTGATGTTCAGATCCTTTAACGCAACGTGTTCACCGTACTGCTTGGTCAGGTTTTCCGTCCGGAGGATCGGCGAAGACCGGTCCACCACTGACGGTTTGCGCTGCGGAACATCCTGCACCTGCGTCATAAGCCACTTCCTTCACATTGAGTATCGCATCGTCGGCTGAGTCGCCTGTCAGGTCATCCGTCGATGACATCCGCTTCATAATTTGCCCGCAGCCACTGCAACTCCCACATGGACGGCAGT
>CAZSJB010000025.1:8194-14012 GCA_964606625.1 uncultured Tepidisphaeraceae bacterium
GCCCGGAGCGGGCGGCGCATCGCGCTTCACCTCGATCATCAGCCAGATCGTGCCGTCTGCATCCGCATCCTGCGCATCAAGTTGCACAGTCAAGTCCTGCGGTCCGACCGGCTGGATCCACTTCGCGATCACCTCGCCGGCTGGATTTAGTGCTGCCGCTGCATTGCGAACCTGCTGCCGTCGCAGGGTCACATGATGGCGCGGGGCATTGATGTTCACATCCAGCACAACCTGAACAGGACGTAACGTCCCGATGCCTTCAGGCGGACGGAATCCGATCAGCCACTCGCCCTCGCTTGTACTGGGCAGCCACTCATGGCGGATCGTGTCATAGGGGATTCCGGTCGTGCGCGACAGGACCGGCCGCATCAGCGGCGCGGGAATGCGCACACGCTGGCCGGGCGGAGTGGGTTCGATGCGCAACGGCACGCGCACTACCACTGCGGATCGGGACTCCAGATCGACCTGCTCCGCGGGCTTGATCAGGGACGGGACAGCATCGCCCTCCACAAACCCGACCAACAGTGGAGGAACCTCCCGTCCTCCGCTCAGCCAAGTTGCGCTGGATCGCAAAGCATCCAAAACACTCTGGCGCAGGTTATCCTCGCCGCTAACCAGCATCCCGCCGGCTTCGCGCCTCTGGGCGCGAACCTCGGATTCGCCCACCGCCAGGGCACTGCCCAAGGACATTTCAGAAACAGCCCATTGCAATCGCGGTGACTGCAAAGTCGTGTCCGTTGTGTTGTTGATGCGCAGCCGGATTCCCTGCTCATCAAACTGGCCGGTCACCGATATGCCCCATTGGGGATCCACTCCTGACTCCGCTGCCCAGACTCGTTGGTAACTCTCCATGCGAATTCCTGCAAGCGGGGCGCTGAAGGGATGCTGCCGCACGATCGGCATATCCCTGGGCGTGAAGGTAGCCATGGGAGAGAGCGCCACATCTGCATCCACGGTTACCAGCGAAAAGGCGTCGTCTTCGGCTCCGACAAAGGCAACCACCTCGCGAACGATGCCGCCTCCTTCACCAAGATCGATCACGGCGATGCGTGCCGACATGGGTTGCTGTTCCTGCTGGCGGAACAGTGCGGCGCTGACCAGGCCGGCTGTCAAAAGCGCCGCGATTCCGATGGAAATCGCAAAAGCGCGCGGCCGGGCAACCCCCCGGAGCACAATCTGCGCCCCAAGCACCGTGAAAACGTATGCTCCGACCACTCCCACAGCCATTCCCCAAGGCGGCACCTGCCGACCGATCATTCGGCTGAGGATCATGTCCCGATATGTTTCGCCGGACTCGGTTTCGGTTGTCAGATACGTCTGATCCAGGCTTTGGGGCAGGTATCGCGGCGTGAGCAGCCGGCGCCACAATGCAACAGCATTGGCATCCTCCACGGGCAGCCCCGCCATTGGAAAACTGGTGAAGACGATCCGCCCCAATCCCAGATCGCGATAGGCGGCATGAACGTAGTGCTCGTCGCGCAGGACGATTACGTCACCCACCTGGTTCTCCCTAGGGAGTGCTTCGCTCACGGGAACCCACCCGATCAGGGAAAGCTCCTGACCTTCCTCCGGGCTGCGAATGAGATCCATCCGCCTTTGGCCGATCAGCCGCACCGGCAGATAATCCGCCAGCCAACTTCGTCGCGTAGCGACTACGTCCGGGGCTGCCACCACGAGCACTGCCCCGCGCCGCACATGCTCCAGCAGGGCTTCGCGCTGCGCAATGTCGAAGCTGGCCGGATCAAATCCGGTAAGGACGACGATCTGTGACGCCTGGAGAGCGGCGGGATGGCGAGGAAACGCATGGGCGTCCTGGGAGACGGCAATGGAGTTGTACTGGCGAGCCCGCTTCACCATGTTGGCAAAGAGGCTGGCATCAAATGCGTCGCTGAGATCAACAGTGGCTCCGCTGCTGACCGCCAAGGTAATGGCTGGCGGATGGCTGCTGAAATCCCCCTCTTCCAATGGCGTAGCGTGCAAGGGCTCCTGATCACGACGTGCCCCTGAGATATCGCGTAGTTCGGCAACAGTTACCGGCGGGATCAGCCCCTTGCGGCGTTCCTCGCCCGATGAGGCGACCTCTGCGGGGAAATAGACGTATGCGACGTCCTGAACGCGGCTTCGCGGCGGCACGCGCACTGGCAGCTGGAACTCCACATTGTGATCCAATCCTCGTACGGGCAGGCTCACATGTCCTTCAAATGGCTGGTCGGCTTCGTTGGTGACTTCGATGCGGAGGGGCATCCATTTTCCAGGGGGATACAGCAGTCCCTGCATTGCGGAGATCGATAACCGTTGTTTCGACTCCTGAGCAGCCGCCACCAACGGGGCAGCAAGAATCAGCATCACGCAGAGCCCCCACCTCATCCGACCAATAAGCTGCCACATCGTTAAGCTATCCTCCACGTGCCTTTGGGAGTTGAGAGGGTGCAGTGTAACAATCCCTCGCTCCAGTGGAAAATAATTCCCTTTTTGCTCGCCCGATTGAGTTGCCGCGTTTGCTTTTGTACGCTACCGCGGCTTTTATTTTTGGAGTTCTTCCACCCGGCAGTAACACTATGGACATTGAACGTCGCATCGAAACCATCTATCAGACGGTACTTAATCGCAATCCTGGCGAGCGGGAGTTCCATCAGGCTGTGCAGGAAGTGTTCGATTCACTTCACCCAGCCGTGAAAAAACATCCGGAACTGCTCGAAGAAAAAGTCATTGAACGGATTTGTGAACCCGAGCGCCAGATCATCTTCCGCGTTCCCTGGGAAGACGATAAAGGGGAAATCCACATCAACCGTGGTTGCCGGGTGGAGTTCAACAGCGCCTTGGGGCCCTACAAGGGTGGGCTGCGCTTCCACCCATCGGTCTATCTCGGAATTATCAAATTCCTGGGATTTGAACAGATTTTCAAGAACGCCCTGACCGGCCTGCCCATCGGCGGCGGCAAGGGCGGCAGCGACTTTGACCCCAAGGGCAAGTCCGATCGGGAGGTGATGCGGTTCTTCCAGAGCTTCATGACCGAGCTGCATCGTCACCTGGGCGAATATACCGACGTGCCAGCCGGTGACATTGGTGTCGGTACCCGGGAGCTGGGATATCTGTTTGGCCAGTACAAGCGCATCACCAACCGGTATGAATCAGGCATCTTGACGGGTAAAGGAATCAACTGGGGCGGATCTCATGTGCGCCGCGAAGCTACCGGTTATGGCGTGGTCTATTTCCTCCGGGAAATGCTCCGCGTCCAGAAGACCGATCTGGAAGGACGCATCTGCGTCGTCTCCGGATCGGGAAATGTCGCGATTTACGCGATGGAGAAGCTCCAGCAGTTCGGCGCAAAGGTCGTTGCCTGCTCGGACTCCAACGGCGTGATTCACGACCCTGACGGCATCGATTTGGACCTGGTCAAACAGATCAAGGAAGGACGCCGCGGCCGGTTGTCCGAATACGTCAAGCAGCGCAAAGACGCGCATTACGAAGAAGGCGGTCGGATCTGGGGCATCCCCTGTCACCTTGCCCTGCCTTGCGCCACACAAAACGAGCTGAACGAGGAAGATGCGAAAAACCTGATCAAGAATGGCTGTATCGCCGTGGCCGAAGGCGCCAACATGCCTGCTACTCCGCAAGCCATTGAGCTGTTCAAGAAAGCGTCGATCCAGTTTGGTCCGGGCAAGGCTGCCAATGCCGGGGGTGTCGCCACCAGTGCCTTAGAAATGCAGCAGAACGCCAGCCGCGATTCGTGGACCTTCGAATATACCGAAAAGCGTCTGGCGGAGATCATGCAGCGTATTCACCAGACCTGTCACGAGACGGCTGAGGAATATGGGTTCCCGGGCGATTACGTCCGCGGCGCCAATATCGCCGGCTTGCTGAAAGTCGCTGATGCGATGCTGGCGATGGGCGTCATCTAACCCCCTGTTGAACATCAGTTTGCCCCTCTCAAGCCATCCTTGGGAGGGGTTTTTTATGCGCTCTCTCAAGACATGCGGATACCAAATTGGAGGACTTATTTAATATTTTTATTGACTAGGCACCCATTTGGAAAGATATTGCTATTCAGGTTCCCCCGAACCCCACTGCACCAGGTTTGTAACTCCTCGGGCAGTCCGGCACATCTCTTTTCATTGTGGAGGCTGACATGATTCGCACTTCATTTGCGATTGCAGCAATGGGGACTGTACTTTCCTTCGGGATGCCGGCAGAGGCATCGATCGCGATTCCGGATAACCCGTTTGTTGGAAAACGCATTCAGATGAGCAGCGTTGCCAACGATGCAACGCGCCCCCCACTGATCAACGAACCGGATCTGAGCCCATCGGATTATCTGGGCGCCGTTTTCCGAAACAACGAACCGTTTGAGGTGCTCTGGATCTCAGGTGAATCGCTCAGCGGGTCACCCAACTATGAGACCGCTCCGGTTTCCACGCAGGCGATCAAGACGATCCGCATCTGGACCCGTCATGCCACAACGAATCCAGATGACTGGCTTTCCATGCCCATCGAGTTGGAGATCCGCTACACCAACGTCACCACCGGCGTTAACTGGGACAATTATCTGCTGGTGAATGCCAGTAACTGGCGCGATAAATGGACCGAGGAAGCCTTTCCCCAGACGACCGGGTTGACCACCTTCAACAACCCGAATCCCGGTCAGAAGTTTCAAAATCCAACGACCAGCCAGAAATGGACGCTTGATACAACGGTATTTGATAACAAGCTCGACGGCGTTGAGACCGCCCGCTGGTACTATGCTGATTTCGATGTCAACATCCCCGCAACTGCCACCAGCATCGTGTTGAGCTTTGGCCAGGGTGGTCAGGACGGTCCGTGGGATCCGACGTTCGGGGCGAATTACTCCGGAACGCGCATTGGTGCCATCCAGGCCATCGTTGTCCCCGAGCCAGCATCGCTGGGCCTCATCAGCCTGACGGGTCTGGGCTTGATGGTCCGCCGGCGCATCCCCTCTGCGTGATTTGGCAGGACATCCCCAAGCGACTGACTGGCGACCATCGCCAGTCAGTCCTTACTTTTTTCTTGCCCCCCGGAAGGGATCCACGCCAAAAAAAGAAAAACTGAGTTCCTTGGTCCCATCCTCGGTCACGCCCATAATCACCAGAACGCATAGGCGCTCAGCGATCACCCACCTGGCGATGCCCCCACTCATCGACCGCATGCCGGTGGGCGTCGATGTTGCCGGTGATGTCGTGGAAACCGTAGGTCGTCTGACGGGCGATCTCGGCTCCGCTGAGGGTGGTGTCGGCATCAACCCCGTCCATCCCTTCCAGCACCAGGTTTCGACGGCCCAGGGCGTCGTAGCCATAGTCCGTCTGCTCGGCTGATGTGCCGGTGAGAGGATTCACGCCAGCCGCGAAACGCAGCTCGCTTGTCAGCCGCCCCCCGGCGGCGGCGGTGTCATCATAGACGTACCGCGTGTTCTGGCCCTTGAAGTCTGTATGGGTCAGCACACGCCCGCGGGCATCATACGTCCACTGCTCAGTGTCGTTGGCGAGATTGCCATCACTGTCCAGCGGCAGCGTACGGCTGATCCTTCTGCCGTGCAGGTCGTAAGCGAAGCTGGTCACCCGGCCGTTGGCATCCATCTGCGTGAGTTGGTTGCCGCGGGCATCAGAGGTGTAGTGGTAATGCGGCCGGACCGCCTGCCCGAACGTCGGCGAGGCCGGGTCCGCGTCCTCCGCCGCCGGCTGCCAGACGTCGGTGAGCCGGCCGGAGCGGTCATAGAGGTAGTGCGTCGCAGGGTCATGCCGCGGCTCAAATAGAAGTGTCACCCCCAGGGCGGCGGGCGCATTACAGACAGATTCCACGACAA